>JBGOTH010000025.1:0-13495 GCA_041476345.1 Methylomirabilia bacterium | reverse complement strand
AGCTCACGGCCGCGAGCATCTGCTCGCCCGGGTGGCAGACGATGTGGCGCAGCATCACGTTGCGCCCGAAGCGGTCGCCGATCTGCGGCAGGAAGGCGCCCAGCCCTTCGTGGAAGCCGAGCGGCACGTCGAGCGCTTCCATCTCACTCCAGAGCGGCTCGTAGTACGGGTCGTGCCAGTTGCGTCCGTTCACCGGATTGGGGCGGAGGAAGATGCCCTTGAAGCCGAGGTCGTTCACGCACCGGCGTGTCTCGGCGACGGCGTCGTCCACGTCGAACGGCGAGATCATGCCGGCGCCGATCAGGCGTTGTGGATTCACGAGACAAAAATCGTAGAGCCAGTTGTTGTAGGCGCGCGCGATGGCGGCGGCAAGCTTCGGCTCGATCCCGTCGACGCCCTGCGCGAAGAGCCCGCGCGTGGGGTAGATGACGCCGACGTCGATGCCTTCCTGGTTCATCGCGTCGAGCTGCGCTTCAGCGCTCCAGCCGCGGTCGTGGAACGGCCGGAAACGCTCGCGGTCCCGCAGCGCGGAGCGACCGCGCGCGTTGCCCCCGGGGCCGACGCCCGTGGGCATCAGCTTGCCGTCGACCTCGATCCTGAGATCGAGCACCCATTCGTTGAACCCGCGTGGCGCCTGGTGCTTGAAGGGCGCGTCGATGTACCGGTCCCAGAGGTCCGCCGGCTCGAGGATGTGCAGGTCGCTGTCGAGAACGCGGAAGCCGTCCTTCATAGGTGGAAGTCTACTCTAGCCCCAATGCCGTTTACTTAACACGACGTCTCGTGGGCCGCGACCGCTTGAGAGGGTAGTTACTCATCTTGATCTTCACTGCCCGCGGGAAGCGCCGCTGCGACCGACGCGGCGGCAAGAGGAGCAAGGCGAGTTCGTCGTGCAGCGCCTCGAGCCGGCGGGGCAGGACGCCGGGCGGGGCGAGCCAGGCGGCGAGCCAGAAGTTGCGGATGAGCATGAGGGTGTGCCGGTAGCTGATCCGCTGCGGGGCGACGTCGGCCCGCGCGGCCACGTGCACCATCTCCAGCCGGACCAGGTTGTAGCCGATGGCGAGGCCCCAGATTTCTTGGCGGATGCGCTCGGGCGCGCGACTGCGGAGGGCCTCCTCCCGCTCAAGGGTGTGGGTTTTCACTTCGTCAAAGCCAATCTCGAGTTCCCAGCGCTCGTGATAGAGCGCGACGATCTCCGCGGCCGGATACGTCACGGGGTCGAGCAGCGAGGTGAGGAGCGTGTGCGGGCGGAAGCCCTTCCGGTGGTAGCGAATCGCGCGGGCGGTGAGGGTCTCGGGCAGTTCGGGGTGCGCGCGGCGGAGATTGCGATGCACGGGGAGATCGACCAGGCAATCGTGGGGGCCCAGGCGTTGGCGGACGTGCCACTGGAGATTTTTCTTGGCGCGCGTGAGCCAGTGCCGCTGCGGACCCGCGGACTGGATTTGATGGAACAGGAGATAGGACAGGAAGCCGCGATCGACGATCGTGAGCGAGGCCTCGGGGAGTTGGGGCCACAGGGCCGCGGCCAGCGTCACTTCCCCCTCGGCCCAGGCCCCGACCGCGAGGCCGGCCAGCACGTGGCTGCGCAAGACCATGAGCGCGACGATGCGCACCTGCGGGTACCCGGCGCGACCGCGCCCGCTCTTGGGGCGTCCGAAGGTCCGGTCGTTGTCGGGCGTGTCCGGGATGCGGAGATGGGAGCCATCCACGCCGTAGATTGCGAGCCCGCGCCAGCGGTGCTCGTTGGCCGAGGCCGTGGCCCACTGGGCCGCCGTGGTGGCGAACAGGGTTTCGAGGGGGTGGTCGCCCAGGCGGTTCCGGGCCTGAACAATGGCGCCGCCGGTGACGTGCGGGCGGTGGGGCGGGGGCGCGACGCCGGGCAGGACCAGATTGAGGTGGCGGACCACCTCCTCGATGGAGCGGTCTCGGAGCAACCCCATGCCGATCACGAGCCACACGACGTACTCCGCCGGCAGCTTGCGGCGCCGCACGCTGGCCGCGCCGGTCGCCTGCAGCGCCGCGTCGATCCACTGCGGATCAAGGGTCTGCGCGAAGAGCGCGAAGCTCGCTTCAGCCCGCCCGGTGCCGACCGCCCGCAATGCCTCGGCCAGATCCATCCCCGTCCCCCCTGTCGCGTGCCCCGCGGTGGTTCACGAGGCAGACCTGCGCCGTCGGCGACGGGCGGCTGTCCCCGTGGACACGCCGGGGGCGACCAGACGCCGACGCAGCAGCTCGCGGTTGATCTCCGAGATTGTTTCGATCGCCTGCCACCACGTCTGGTAGTTGGCCACCCAGCGGCGGGCGGTGGCCACCAGCGCGGGCGGCAGGGAGACCTGCACGGTGCGGCCGCCGGCAAAGCTCACGCCGAGGTAGGTCGCGGGGTGCAGGACCCCGCGGGCGCAGCGACAACTGGGTTTCCCGCACCGCATGCGGCGGGTGAACACGCTCCCCCGCACGATCTCCTCGAACGGAGGGAGCCGGTCCCGGACCCGGGCGCGACGGGCGAGAAGCCGCTCAAGCCCTTGCATTTCTAGAGATGCAAGATACTCCAGCGCGTCCGGGAGTCGTCAATATTTCAAAGGGATGCGCGAGCAGCGGGAGCCGGTCCGGAAGCTACTTGCATCTCTGGAGATGCAAGGCACTCAGAGTCTAAGGCCTTGTCAACCTTACCGAATCCGGTTAAGTAAACGGCATTGGAGCTAGGGGAGACGGCCGGGCGGCGCGCCGGTGTGCGGGATGACGCTGATGCCGCCGTTCTCCTCGAGCATCGCCACTCGAACATGCGCCGGGTCGGCGACGCCACTGCGGCGGAGCGCGGCGAGGAGGTCGTCCATCGTGACGCGCTCGCGCACGAGGTTGTCGTGGAGGATCTTCCCATTGTGGATGAGGATCGTCGGGGACGTTTCGAGGATGCGCCGGAGGCGCTTGGAGCGGTAGGCCAGGTCGACGACGACGTAGTTCAGGATGAGGATCGTGGCGGCGCCGAGCAGGCCGCCGCCGAGGGAGTTGTCGTTGCCGATGACCGCGTTCTGCACGACGTTCGAGATCAGCAGCAGCAGGACGAGATCGAAGGGCGTGAGCTGGCCGACCTGGCGCTTGCCCGTGATGCGGAACGCGACGAGCAGGAACAGGTAGACGACGACGGATCGGAAGATCTTCTCGAGGATGGAGATGTCCGGGACGAAGAGTCCCACTAGTCGGCCTCCGGACGCTCCTCGGTGACCTGACACTCTGCGCACACCCACGTCCGGAAGACCTGCTTGCTGGCGTCGTCGCGACGGAGCGTCCAGGGGATGAGGGCGCGCCGTCCGCAACGGGGGCAGCGCTCCGGCCGGGTGCCCGCCGGTACTACCGATGGTAGCCACGGAATCTTGGCGGGCATCGGCGGGGATCGTATCATTAAACTACTCACGTGAGACGCATCCGGATCGCGCTGGCACAGATCAACCCCACCGTAGGGGACCTCGACGGGAACGTGCGGAAGATCGTCGAAGGGATGGACCATGCGCGTCGCCTGGGGTGCGGTCTCGTCGCCTTCCCCGAGCTCGCGATCGCCGGCTACCCGCCCGAGGACCTCCTCTTCAAGCGCGCGTTCATCGAGGCGAACCTCAAGGCTCTCGACGAGGTCACGCGCGCGTCGTCCGGGATCACGGCTATCGTGGGCTTCATCGACAAGCGCGACGACATCTTCAACGCGGCGGCCGTGCTGCACGACGGTGCGCGTGCCGGCGTCTACCACAAGCAGTACCTGCCGAACTACGGTGTGTTCGACGAGAACCGCTACTTCCAGGCTGGTACGGAGACGCCGGTGTTCTCGTGCGGCGACGTCACCTTCGCCGTGAACATCTGCGAGGACATCTGGTACCCGAGTGGGCCCACGCGGCGACAGGCTCTGGCAGGTGCGGAGCTGATCGTCACCATCAACGGCTCGCCGTTCCACGCCGGCAAGGCGCACTACCGCGAGACGATGCTGGCCACGCGCGCCGTGGACGATCTCGTGGCGGTGGCTTTCCTCAACATGGTGGGCGGGCAGGACGAGCTGGTCTTCGACGGCGGCAGCGTCATCTTCAACGAGCGCGGGGAGTGCGTGGCCCGCGGGCGCGCCTTCGACGAGGACTTCGTGGTCGCCGACGTCGACCTCGATGCCGTCTTCCACGCGCGCCTGCGCGATGCGCGGCGCCGGCAGGAAAAGCTCGGCGCCCACGAAGCGACGACGCGGGTCGTGCTGCCGGCGCTCGCGATTGCCCACGCGCCGGTCGTCACCCCGCAGGTCGCCGCGCGACTGTCGCCCGTGGACGAGGTGTTCCGGGCGCTCGTCGTCGGCACGCGCGACTACGTGCAGAAGAGCGGCTTCAAGCGTGTCGTGATCGGCCTGTCGGGCGGCATCGACTCGGCCCTCGTCGCCGCGATCGCGGTGGAAGCGCTCGGGCACGAGAACGTCGTGGGCGTCACCATGCCGTCGCCGTACTCGTCGTCGGGCACGCGCAACGACGCGCGGCGGGTCGCGAAGAATCTCGGCATCGAGTTCATGCGCCTGCCCATCACGAGCGTGTTCAACCAGTTCAAGCGCGCGCTGGCGGCGCCCTTCAAGGGCCTGGCGGAAGACGTCGCCGAGGAGAACATCCAGGCGCGCATCCGCGGGACCTTGCTGATGGGGCTCTCGAACAAGTTCGGATGGCTCGTGCTGACGACGGGCAACAAGAGCGAGATCGCCGTCGGCTACTCGACGCTCTATGGGGACATGGCGGGCGGGTTCGCCGTCATCAAGGACGTGCCGAAGACGCTCGTGTACGAGATCTCGGCGCACGTCAACACGCGGGCCGGCCGCGATCTGATCCCGCAGAGCATCATCGAGCGCGCGCCGTCGGCGGAGCTGCGTCCCGACCAGAAGGACCAGGACTCGCTGCCCCCCTATCCGGTGCTCGACGCCATTTTGCGCGCCTACGTCGAAGAGGATCGCAGCGTCGCGGAGCTGGTGGAGCGCGGCTTCGACGCCGGGGTCGCGGCCAAGGTCGCGCGGATGGTTGATCGCAACGAGTACAAGCGGCGTCAGGGGCCGATCGGCGTGAAGATCACGCTGCGCGCCTTCGGTCGTGACTGGCGCCTCCCGCTCGTCAATCGCTTCCGCGAGTAACCCGCCGGAAGGTGAAGAGCCCGATCGGGTCGACGACGGGCTCCGGCGGCGCCGCCCGGCACGCTGCTTCGTAGGCCGCGAGCCCCTCCGCGAACGCCTTGTCGGAGATCATCCGCAGTGACGAGAAGGCGCGCGTCCGCACTTTCGCGCATGCGTCTGCGGGCGTCGGCGCGAATTCCTGGAGCAGCTCGCGGTATCCGGTCGCGACGAATCCCGCGCTCGCGCAGCGCGCGATCAGGTCATCCCACGCCGGGAGCCGCGCCTCGTCGATGCGCAGCGCATCGGGAAAGAAGGACGTGAAACACACGCGAGGCAGCATGTCGCGCGTCGGCGTGCGGATGAGCAGCCAGCCGCCGTCTTTGACGACGCGTGCCACGTCGCGCAGCGCCGTCCCGAGGTCGGGCAACAGGTGTACGACCATCGACAGCAGAGCGATGTCGATGCATCCGTGGGCGAGCGGGATCGCGTCCGCCTCCGCGGCGATGAAGCGCGTGGGTGTTCGTCCGCCCGGCGATCGTTCCGCGAGCATGGCGGGCGATCGGTCGATCCCGATCGATACGGCGCCGAAGATCTCGCCGAGTAGCGCGGTGAAGCGGGCCGTCCCGCATCCGAGGTCGAGGACGCGCGCGGTCGGCACCTCCGGGATCGCGGCGCGGAAAGCTTCCACCCACTGCGCGCGCATCGTCTCGGACAGCCCGGTCCGCGCGCGGGCGTAGGCGCGCGCGACGCTCGCGTCGTGCCAGCCGTGCGCATCGTCGATCCCGGTCACCGCGCGCACCGCGGAACGAGCGTGGCTTCGAGCAGCCCGGCGGCGATCCCGTCCGCCATCACGCGCGCGCCGTCGGCCGTGTGATGGATGTCGTCCTTGCGGAAGAGCGGCCGGACGGGGTCCGCGCGGCGCCGGAACGTCTCGAGGAGCGAGATCACCGGAAAGCCGTGACGCTGCCCGATGGCTTCCACCGTGCGGAACGGGCGCCCGGAAGCGTAGAGGCCTGGTCCCATTCCGAACCGAGCCCGCCCGCCCGGCGACTCGAACGGCGCGACCTGATGCGCGTACGGATAGACGACGACCACGAACCGCGCCCCGAGCGCGGCCGCCGCGCGCCCGATCCCGTCGAGGTATCGCGCGGTGGTCGCCCACGCCGACGCTTCGTCTGGTCCCGGCGTGTCGCGCGTGATCGCGAGCCGGTCATAGCGGAGATCGCCGATCAGCCCGCGTGCGGCGAGCGCTCCCTCGTCGAGATTGAGCTCGCCGAAGAGGCGCCGTCCGGCGGGCGACCGGCGAAGCGACTGCCACAGCAGGAGCCGGCTCATCGCGTCGTCGACCGCGCGGAGGGGCAGGGGCAGCACGGGAGGCAGCAGCGCCGCCGACTCCCGCCGACGATCCGTCGCGACGCGAATCGGAAGCCCGTCCGAATCCAGCTCCGCAAGCGCGGTCCGGATCAGGTCGTCGTGTACGTCGGTCATGTCGAAGTTCAGCACGACGAGGTCGGGAACAATCGTCGTCCCGATCTTTCGGAGCATCAGGTATTCGAGGATCGGCGAATAGCTGGCCACGCCCGCGTTGATCACCTCGAGTCCCGGACAGGCGCGCTGTAACGCCCCCTCGAGGCGGCGCGGCACCGTGTCCGCTTCCGCGAGACCGCCGCCTTCGGTGAAGGAATCGCCGAGCACCAGGACGCGGATCGCGCCCGGCGCCTTCGGCACGACGTCGCGGTCACGGAGCCCGAGGGCATTCGTGCGATAGGGCAGGCCTTGCACGGTGCCCTGCCAGTCCGCGCGGAGCCGGTGATGAAGCACGGGGTCGCTGACGAAGTTCGCTTTGCGCTCGCGCAGCGGCAGCGATCGCAGCGATCCCTCGGCGACCGCGAGCGCGATCACGACGCCGATCAGCACGAGGCCGGCGCGCGCCGGCCACCGTGGTGGGGGTTTGAAGTTCAACGGTGCCCGGTCACGCGGTGAGCCCCTCCGTTTGCAGCGCGTGAAGGCGACGGTAGACACCGTCGCGCGCGATGAGCTCGTCGTGCCGGCCGATCTCGACGATCCGGCCGCCGTGCACCACGACGATCCGGTGAGCGTTGCGCACGGTCGCGAGGCGATGCGCGATGACCAGGACGGTGCGGCCGCGCATGAGGTCCGCGAGCGCCTGCTGGACCATGGACTCGCTCTCCGCGTCGAGGTCGGAGGTGGCTTCGTCGAGGATGAGGACCGGCGGGTCTTTCAGGAATGCGCGCGCGATGGCGAGACGTTGGCGCTGTCCCCCGGACAATCGCACGCCGCGTTCTCCGACCAGCGTCTGGTAGCCCGCGGGACAGGCCGCGATGAATTCCTCCGCGTGCGCCTGGCGTGCCGCGCGCGCGATGTCGTCCATCGGCGCGTCGGGACGGCCGTAAGCGATGTTGTAGTGGATCGTGTCGCTGAAGAGGAACGTGCCCTGGGTGACCACGCCGAGCAGCGCGCGCAACGAGGCCTGGGAGACGTCGCGGAGGTCGTAGCCGTCGATCGTGATGCGGCCCTCGGTGACGTCGTAGAAGCGGGGGAGGAGGTCGAGCAGCGTGGACTTGCCCGCTCCGCTCATTCCCACGAACGCGACCACTTCGCCCTTGCGAATGGTCAACGAGATGTCACGGAGCGCGAACTCCTCACCGCCGGCGTAGGCGAAGCCGACGTGGTCGAACACGATCGCGTCGCGGAACCCGGTGAGAGCGTGGGCCCCCGACCGGTCGGTGATGGCGGGGGGCGTGTCGAGCACTTCGAACACGCGCTCGATCGACGACGTGGACTGCTGGACGGTGTTGGCGATGCGCGAGAGCTGGCGGACGGGTCCGTAGAGAAGCGCCAGCGCGGCCGTGAACGAGAAGAAGTCGCCCGGCGTCATCGTGCCCGCGATCACACGGTGGCCGCCGTACCAGAGCGCGGCCATGATGCCGAACGCGGCCAGCACCTCCATGATGGGTTCGGTGAGCTGCTCCGCGCGCTGGTCCTTCAGCGCCAGGGCGAGCAACCGGCCGTTCACGCGCGCGAAGCGCTCGCCCTCGTGGCGCTCGCGTCCGAACGCCTTGACGATCTTCGTCCCGGCGAACGCTTCGTGGAGCAGGACGTTCAGCTCGGCGATCTTCTCCTGCGCCCGCCGATTGATGCGGTAGAGGCGCCGGCCGATCTGGCGGACGACGAGCCCGACGAACGGGAAGACGACGAAGGCGACGAGCGCCAGACGCCACTCGCGCGCCAGCATGACCGCCACGAGCGCCAGGACCATCGCGACCTGGCGCACGGCCATCACCATGATGGTCGACGTGAGCCGGGCGAGGCGGTTGACGTCGGTCACCACGCGCGACATCAGCTCCGCCGAGTGGCGGCTCGCGAAGTAGGCGAGCGGCATTGACTGCAGGTGCGTGTAGACGTCGGACCGTAGCCGCGCGACCACGCGCTCGCCGACGGCGGCCATGAGATACGCCTGGCCGTAACGGGCCAGACCTTTCCCGAGGTACGCCCCGAGGAGCAGGAGGGGAACGACGCGCAGCGCTACGAGGTCGCGCTTGAGGAAGATGTCGTCCATGGCCGGCTTCACCAGCCACGCGACCGAGCCCTCCATCGACGCCACCACGACGGCGAGGAGACCGCCGACGACGAGCGTGGGGACGTACGGCCTCACGTAGGAGAAGAGGCGACGGAAGAGCGCCGCGCGAGGGCTCATTCGGCCGCCTGCACCAATCGGCGATACAAGCGCTCCGTCGCCTCCACCTTCGCGTCGAGCGAGAACTCCGCCTCCACGCGCTTGCGTCCCGCCCGCGCGAGCGCGCCCCGCCACGTGGGATCGGCGTGCAGGCGGAGGATGGCGGCGGCGAGCGCGTCCGGATCGCGCGGCGGCACGAGCAGGCCGACCTCGCCGTCGATGATCAGCTCCGGCATGCCCGCCAGCCGGGTCGCCACCACCGGGCGCTCGCACGCGAGGGCTTCGCGGATGGAGCCGGTGATGCCGAGCCCCGCCCACGAGGCATCCACGACGACGTCCGACGCGGCCAAGACCTCCGGCACGTCCTCGCGCGGGCCGACGACGAGCACGCGGTCGCCGATGCCGCGCGCGCGCGCGTGATTCGTCAGCGACGCGACGGCCGGCGGCGGCGCCCCGACGAAGAGCAGGCGCGCGGTCGGCACGGCCGCGGCCACCTGCCGCATCGCATCGAGGACGTCGCTCCAGCCCCGCCACGAGCGCACGCCGACTTGCGTGACGACGAAGTGATCGGGCGCGAGGCCGAGCTCCTGGCGCAGCGGCGCGCCGTCGATGCCGGGATGGAAGCGGTGGACGTCGGTGCCGGAGTAGATCACGTCGATCTTGCGGGCGGGAACGCCGACGGCGACGAGATCGTCCTTGATGGAACGACACACCGCCACGATCGCGTCGACCCGCCGCGTCGTGTAGCCCAGACGGTTGAGCCGCCCCGGCACGAAGCTGACGCCGCGATTGAGGACGAGCCGCGGCCGGGGGCCCACGAGCCCGGCGAGGATCGCGAGCGTGCGCGCGCGGCCCTTGTGCGCGTGGATGACGTCGATGCGACGCGCCTTCACGATGCGTCTGAGCTGCCACACGGCGCGAGGATCCCACGCGCGGCGCATGGGGATCGTCTCGTGCTCCACGCCCGCCGTCGCCGCGAGCCGGGCGCCGTGCGGACCGGGCGGGGTGGCGACGGTGACGGCGTGGCCGCGCGCCGCGAGCCCTCGCGCGAGCTCGCGCAACTGGATCGCCGCGCCCGTGAAGTAGTCCGCCTTCGGGTAGAGCTCGAGGATCCTGAGGGGGCGCTCGCTCAACTGCTGAAAAAGCCGCGCACCGCCGTCACCACCCGGTCGATCTCTTCGTCCGTGTGTCCGGCCGAGAGCGGCAGGGTGAGGATCTCGTCGACGATACGCTCGGTTCGCGGCAGCACAGGGAGGTCGAGGCTCTCGAGGGCCGGCTGCCGATGGCTCGGGACCGGGTAGTGGATCCCCGTTTGGATGCCGCGATCCTCGAGGTACGCCGCAAGCCGGTCGCGGTTTTCTCCTCGCACGACGTAGAGATGGTAGACGTGAAGCGCGTGCTCACGCTCCGAGGGAAGGACGAGCGGGAGTCCCGCAAGCCCCGCGGTGTACCGCGCGGCGAGTGCCCGGCGCCGATCGTTCATCGCGTCGAGGCGCCGCAGGAGCACGCGACCGACGGCGGCCTGCAGGTCGTTGAAGCGGAGGTTGAAGCCGATCTCGGCGTGCACGTCCTTGTTGACGCGGCCGTGGTCGCGCAGCCGCCGCGAGCGTGCCGCAATCTCGTCGTCATCCGTGACGAGCACGCCGCCGTCGCCCATGACCGTCAGGTTCTTGGACGGATAGAACGAGAACGCGCCCGCGCGGCCGAAACTCCCGACGCGGCGCCCATTCCAGGCGGCGCCGTGCGCCTGGCAGCAGTCTTCCACCATCCAGCATCCGAAGCGCCGGGTCAGTTCGCGCATCGCGGACACGTCGACGGGCTGCCCGTAGATGTGCACGGGAACGATGCCGACCGTGCGTGGAGTCACCTTGGCGGAGGCATCCGCGGCGTCGATACCGTACCACTCGTCGACGTCGACGAACACCGGCGTCGCCCCCGCGACGCACAGGGCCTCGACGGTCGGGAACGCCGTGTGCGAAGGGACGAGGATCTCGTCGCCGGCCTTCACGCCGAGCGCACGAAAGGCCATCCACAATGCGGCCGTACCCGAATTGGTGAGGACGGCGTGACGGACGCCGATATAGCGGGCGAGCTCGGTCTCGAAGTCGCGGCACTGCGGGCCGAGGATCCATTGGCGCGAGTCCAGAGCGGCGAGTACGGCCTGCTTGATCTCGTCGTCGACGGGAGGCCGCGAGAGCGGAATCGTCGCCGTCATCCGTCAGGCTCCCGAAAAGCGACCGTACTTCCCGTAGAAATAGAGCAGAGGATCGCCGTCGTTGGCGGCACAAGCCTCCACGCGGCCGATGAAGATGGTGTGATCACCCTCGACGTGCTTGTTGGCGGTGACGCACTCGACGTGCGCGAGGGACTCGGTGAGGATCGGTAATCCGAGCTCGCCCATCCGGTACGAGACCCCGTCGAACTTGTCGAGGCGCGACGTGGCGAATCGTCGCGAGGCATCTTCCTGCGTGGCGCTGAGGAAGTTGACGGCGAAGCGTCCGCGCTCGAGCAGCGAGGGGTAGCTCTGCGACTTGTGCGAAACGCAGATCAGGATGAGGGGCGGATCGAGCGAGACGGAGGTGAAGGCGCTGGCGGTCAGTCCCGTCGGATGCCCCTCGGCGTCGGTGGTCGTGACGATGGTGACACCGGTCGCGAAGTGACCGAGAACACGGCGAAAGTCGTCAGGCGTGATCACCGGTTTTTTGTAGCAGGTTCGCCCCGGCCAATGCAAGGCTTCGCTACGGTATAGTGCCTGCATGGTAACTCCTGACGCAGTGCTGGCGGTGCTTCGCGGCGTGAAGGATCCCGCGTCACAACAGGACATCGTGAGCCTCGGTCTCGTGCAGAATCTGCTCGTCGAAGGCGACCGCGTCACGTTCTCCCTCGCGTTCACGTCCCAGCCACCGCCGTCGCGGGTGACGATGCACACCATGGCGACGAAGCTGGTCGGCCAACTCCCGGGCGTGAAGGACGTGCAGGTGCGGATGGGGGCGGGAGCGGCCGGAGGCCACGCGCACGGCCACGCCCACGCCCAGGCGCCCGCGCCGGGACCCGCAGGGCGGCCGGCGCCCGCGCCCGATCTCATCCCCGAGGTTCGCCAGACCATTGCCGTTTCGTCAGGCAAGGGCGGAGTCGGCAAGTCCACCGTGGCCGTGAACCTCGCGATGGCGTTGCGCGCGACCGGCGCCTCGGTCGGGATCATCGACGCTGATGTCTACGGGCCCGACGTGCCGATGATGCTGGGGGCGCGCGGCAAGCCCGGCATGTTCGAGAACCGGATCATTCCGGTCGAGGCGCACGGCATCAAGATGATGTCGATCGGCCTCCTCGTGGACGAGCGCGAGGCGCTCGTGTGGCGCGGCCCGATGATCCACTCCTTCATCCAGCAGATGCTGCGCGACGTGTCCTGGGGCGCGCTCGACTACCTCGTGTTCGACATGCCGCCAGGCACCGGGGACGCGCAGTTGTCGCTCTCGCAGGTGATTCCCTTGAGCGGCGTCGTGATGGTGACGACGCCCCAGAACGTCGCCCTCCTCGACGTACGCAAAGCGCTCGGCATGTTCCAGCGCCTCAACGTGCCGATCATCGGCGTCGTGGAGAACATGAGCGCCTTCGTGTGCCCACACTGCCACGAGCGCACGGCCATTTTCGGGGACGAGGGCGGGACGCGGATCGCCGCGGAGTACGGCGTGCCGCTGTTGGCGCAGATCCCGCTCGAGCCGGAGACTCGCGTCGCCGGCGATGAAGGCACGCCGATCACGCTCCGGCGTCCGGACTCGCCGCAGGCGAAAGCCTTCGGTGACCTCGCGCGGGCGGTGACGCGTCGTCTCGAGGAGCTCGGGCCGCTGTCGTCACTGCCGACGGTCCGCTGACGGAGCCAGGCCCGCCTCGCGTGGCCTCCGCCCTCGTCGCTCCGATCTTTCCGCTCCCCGACGTCACGTTCTTTCCGCGCACGCTCCTGCCGCTTCACATCTTCGAGGCACGCTACCGGGCGATGATCGCCGACGCGCTCGCGCGCGATCGGCGCATCTGCATGGTGCAGCTCCGTCCCGGCTACGAGGCGGGCTACGCCGGGAAGCCTGACATCTATTCGGTGGGTGGGCTCGGCGAGATCGTGAGCTGCGAGCGGCTGGCCAGCGGGCGCTACGACCTCGTGCTGCGCGGTGAGGCGCGCGTGCGCGTCCTGCGCGAGCAGCCCACCGACACGCTCTACCGCGTGGTGGTCGCGGAGCGCGTCGAGGACATCGCGCCCGCGGCGGATGTCGGCCCGCTGCTCGAACGGGTTCGGGCCGCGTGTCGCGCGCTGCTCGGCATCCTCGGCCGGCCCGCCGACTTTCTCGACGCGGCGCTCGCGGACGGACAGCCGCCTGGCGTCATCGCCGACCGGATCGCGTCCGGCGTGCTCCCTGGAGCGGCGGTGCGCCAGGAGCTGCTCGAGATGCCCGAGGTGGATCTGAGGCTCGGCCGGCTCGTGCTCGCTCTCGACGCATTGGTCGAGGAACTCCGCAAGGGCCGGTCGTGAGAGTCGTGCGCGTCGCGACCATCGTGCTCGTACTTTTACTCACGCTAGTACCGACCGCCGCTGCGGCGCGGCCCTGGGCGTGGCTGGGCGTCCGCATCCGGGATCTCGCCGAGCAGGAGATGGACGAGCTGTCGAAGGCTCACGGTATCGGCGAGGGCTTCGGCGT
>JBGOTH010000024.1:0-13581 GCA_041476345.1 Methylomirabilia bacterium | reverse complement strand
GGCGCGGCAAACAGCGGCGAGCCCGTGAACACGTAGGGATTCCACATCGGAAGCCGGCCGTGCGCCAGCTCCTGCGCCGTGAACGTGCGGAACGCGACGCCCTCCTCGATGATGTCGCACCCGAGCTCGACCGCCGACAGTCGGGCGCCGTGAGTCCAGTGCCGCCACGGGTAGTAGCGCTCGTACAGACATGCGGTCTTGACGAACACGTGGCCGGTCGCGACCTCCACGGCGAACCACGCGCCAATCAGTGCGACGACCACCGCGACGCCGAGCCACCAGCGGCGGCTCGTGTCGACCGCCATGGTCGGGACGTGGGCCACCCGCATCTACCCCCGCGACCACACCCGGAAGTCGCCGATGAACTGCTGGACGGCCTCCGTCGTCTTCGGGTGCTGCGTGAGCTGCGGGAAGAACTTCGGCGGCACCGTGACGATGTGGGCGCCGGCATCCAGCGCCTCGTTGATGTCGTAGATGTGGCGGATGCTGCCCACGATGATCTCGGAGTCGATCCCGCCTTCGCGGAAGGCTCGCGCGGTCTGCGTCACCACGGCCTTGGCGTCGTATCCGATGTCGCGGATGCGGCCGTAGAACAGACTGACGTAGTTCGCGCCGGCCAGCGCCGCCATGTAGGCTTGGTTGAACGACATGCAGCAGGTGCAGTTGACCTTGATCCCGCGCTGGCGCAGGGCGGCGATGACGGCGAGCTCGTCCCAGCCGATCGGCACTTTCACGTTCAGCGCCGGATAGTCGAACGAGGCGACGAACTTGAGCGCCTGGTCCAGCATCTCGGCCGGATCTTCCACGAACACCTCGACGGACAGCGGGACGTCCGTCCCGAACTTCCGGATGAGCGCGATGATCTTGTTGATGTGCTCCGCGAAGTCGCCGCGCTCTTCCTTCGCGAGGATCGACGGGTTGGTCGTGATGCCCGCCACGAAGCCGCGGGCCAGCGTCTGTTCCAGCTCACCAAGATTCGCCGTGTCCACGAAGAGCTTCATGCAGGCCTCCTTGAAAGATCCATGATGAGGCTCGCTGCCTCGCGCAACGTCGCGGCCGTGTGATCGGGGCGGCTGTCGCCGGGCTCGCCGCCGTCGACGAGGATCGTCACGCAGCCGGCAGCCTGCCCCGCCCCGATGTCCCGCCAGCGGTCCCCGACGAGATACGACCGGCGCGGATCCACGTCCCATTCCTCGGCCGCGCGGAGCAGCATCCCGGGTCGCGGCTTGCGGCAGTCACAGCCGTGCGCGTCGACGTGCGGGCAGACGTAGACGCCGTCGACACCCACATCCCGCCGGAGCCGGTCGTGCATCGCCTCCAGCGCCACCGCCGTCAGATCGCCGGTGGAGATTTCCGGCTGGTTGGTGACCACCAGCGCCACGAACCCCGCCTCGCGCAGACGGAGGACCGCCTCCGCCGCCCACGGGTACACCCGGAAGGTCTCGAGCGACAGCGGCGCCCTCGCACGTCCGTCACGCACGTGGGGAGCGTTGAGCACCCCGTCGCGGTCCAGGAAGACCGCGCGCTTCACTTGCGCGCAAGGCCCTCCGGCCCGGCAATCCGCTCCGCCAGGCAGAACGCCAGGAGGTGGTGCAGTACCACGTGGTAGCCCTCGACGTGCGGCGTGGTCTCGTACGGCACCACCACGCACACGTCACAGATCTCGCGCATCAGGCCGCCGTCGAAGCCGGCGAGGCCGATCGTGCGCCCGCCCCGCTCCTTCACGAAGTTGATCGCCTTGACGAGGTTCTGCGACCACGCCTGCGCCTTGTCCTTCCCCTTGCCGCCGTGGACGCTGATGGTGATGAGCGTGTCGCCCTCGCGGAAGAAGGTGGCGAGCTGCTCGGTGTAGACGTTCTCCCAGCCGTCGTCGTTCACGAGCGCGCTGACGAGCGGCACGTTGTCCACGAGGCTCATCGCCTTGAGCCGGGGCCGGTTCGGGATCACGGTCATCTTGGTCAGGTCAGCGGCCAGATGCGTGGCGGTGCCGGCGGAGCCGCCGTTGCCGGCCGTGAAGACCGTGCGGCCTTCCTTCCACGTGGCGTACAGGAGCTCGATGGCGCGATCGATGTCGTCCCGGGAGATCGACTGGGTGATTTTCTCGACGCCGTGGAGGAACGTGTCGATGTACGCGGCGTTCTTCATGACAGCACGTCCTTGAGTGGTCCGTCCGGGAGGTTGACGGGGTTGAGGCGACGCATGGTGTAGACGTCGGAGGCGGTGATCTCCGCGAGGTGCGTGCGGAATCCCTCCTTCGTCCACGGGTCGAAGGTGGCGGCGATGGTCTTGCCGGTGAGGCCGTCGGCTTCGGACGACAGCAGGAACCGGACGCAGCTCACGGGCACGTCCATCGGAACCCCGCCCGCGCGCATCACGGCCTGCGTCCGTTCGAAATGCGCGTCGCCCGCTCGCTCGGGACCGGCGGCAAGCGTGGCGTCGTGGATCTCGGTGAGCACCATGCCGGGGGCGACCGCGTTGACCGCGATCCCCTCGGCGCCGAGCTCGTCGGCGAGACACTCGGTCATCCGCACCACCGCGGACTTCGACGTGGCGTACGCGCTGTAGCGCGGGAACGTCCCGAAGGCGCCACCTCCCGAAAACGTCAGGATGCGCGGCCGCGTGCCGAGGCGGAGGAACGGGACGCCGTACTTCACGAGCAGGTATGTCCCGAATACGTTGGCGCGCACGGTCGCCCACCAGGCGTCGCTCTCCGTCTCGACCAACGGACCGATGGCACCGAACGCGCCGACGCAGACGATCACGGCGTCGAGGTGATCGGTGTGCTTGCCGATCCACGCGTAGAGCTCCGTCACGGCCCGCTCGTCCGCGACGTCGCAGGCCTGGAACTTCGCGAGCCGCCCGTCGTCCGTGACGCGCGCGAGCGCGTCTGCGCGCCGCGCACACGCGTACACGGCGTCGCCGTCCGCCGCGAGCGCGCGGACGATCGCGGCACCGATGCCGGCGCTCGCGCCGGCGACGAGGACGTGCCGCGCGCTCACGCGGTCTCTCCGATCCCGACGTACCGAATGCCCGCCGCGCGAACGGCCGCGGGATCGAGGACCCCCACCGCATCGATGACGACCGGACGGCGAAGCGCGTCGCGCACGGCCGCGACGTCCGCGCGCGCGAACTCGTCCCAGTCGGTCACGATCACCAGGCCGTCGGCCCCCTTCACCGCGTCGAGCGCATGCGACGCGACCGTCACCCCCGGCACCGCGGCAGGAAGCTCCGCCTCGGGGTCGTAGACGGCGACGTCGGCACGACCCGCGAGCGCGGCGAGCAGCCGCAGGCTCACGGCGTTCTTCGTGGAGCGGGTGTTCTTCTTGTAGGCGATTCCCCACACCGCGACGCGCGGCGCCCCGCCCGCGAGCACGTGTGTGTCGACGGCGCGCTGGAGCCACTCGTAGCGCCGCGCGCTCGCGTCGAGCACGAAGCGAAACACGCGGCCGTCGACGCCGTGCTCGTCGGCCAGGCGCGCGAGGTGCACGAGGTCGCGCTCGAGATTGCCGCCCGCGATCCCCAGGCTCGGTCGGATGTAGGCGTGCGCGCCGATCCGGCGGTCGCTCCGGAGCGCCGGCGCCATCGCCTGCATGCTCGCCCCGACCTGCTCGCACAGGTCCGCGAGCGCGTTGGCGTAGGTCACCGACGTCGCCAGATAGAAGTTGATCGCGGCCTTGGTGAGCTCGGCGCTCTCGTAGTTCATACGGAACACCGGGCAGCCGAAGCCGCCGACGAGCGTCTCGAGCACGGCCTCGGCGCCGCCGCCATCGGGGACACCCAGGATGATGCGCTCGGGCGTCCGGTAGCGCGCCACCGCGTCGCCGATCACGAGGGTCTCGACCCAGTAGTAGAGCCGCGCGCGCGAATCCGGGCGCGCCGTTCGGAGTCGCGCCGCGAGCTCGCGCGTGTAGCCGACGGGCACCTGGCTCATGAGTGCGACGACCCCGTCCTTCGGCAGCCACGGGCCCGCGCGATTCACGTGCGCCTCCAGCACCGAGAGATCGGAGTGGTTGTCGTCGTCGGTCGGCGTGTCCACGGCGATCACCACCGCCGCGCAGTCGGCGAGGCCGCGCGGATCGGTGACGAAGCGGGGCCGCGTGGCCCCGGGCGCTAGGAGCGCGTCGAGGCCGGGCTCGAACACCGGCGCGCGCCCCGCGGCCAGCGCTTCGACAAGCGCGCGATCGCCATCGACGGCCAGCACGTCGTGGCCGGCCGCTGCGAGACAGGCGCTTGCCACGATCCCCAGATGCGACAGGCCGACGACGCCGACCTTCACGAGACCCCCGCCAGGGCGGGCGCGGCCGCCTGCGCCAGCAGCGCGGCGAGCGCTTCGGCGACGTGTGCATCGTTCTCGGCCGAACTGACGCCGTGCGCGACCCGCCGCTCGAACTCCGCGAGATCGGCCGCCCACGTGCCGTCACCGGCCGGAACGCTCTCCTGCGTCGTGCGGGGCACCCCGCTCGGCCACGCGCGCGCGTGATGCGTCAGCGTCACCGGCCCCCACTTGCCGAGCCCCACGAGATGTAGCGAGCCGGCCTCGCCGTGGACCTCGACGGCGAAAGTGTTCTTCCAGAACACGGTGCCGACCTCCATGACCACCCGGCGGTCCGACGACCCGAAGAGCGCGTAGTCCCACGTCGCCGACTCGACGCGGCGCGCGTCCCAGAGCACGTACCCGGCGCCGGCGGTACCGCGGAGCCACGCGCAAAGATCGAGAAGGTGACAGCCGAGATCCTCGATGACACCGCCCGGTCCCGCCTCGCGCCACGTGCCCACCCAGTGGCGGACGGTGCCGTTCCCGTAGACCATGCGGATGCGGTCGACCGTCCCGACCGCGCCCTCGTCCAGCCGCTGTTTCAGACGAACGAGCAGAGGCTCGAAACGGCAGTTGTAGGACGTGTACCAGATGGCGCCGTCGCGGGCGCCGGCCGTCAGCGCCTGGATCTCGGCGCGATCCTCGACGAGCAGCGGCTTCTCGACGAGCACCGACTTGCCGGCGGCGAGGAAGCGCCGGAGGTACTGCGGCTTCACGTCGTTGGGCGTCGCGAGGACGACGGCGTCGTACCGGCCGGCCGCCACGTCGTCGACGCTGCGGACCGACGCGTCGGACGCTACTGGGTCCACCGTAGCCACGCACCGGCCGGCGAGCAGCGCCGCGCGCCGGCGTCCGATGTTGCCGTAGCCGACCACCAGATAGTTCACGAGGGCAGCAGGCCTCCGGCCGCGGCCTGCTTGACGGCGTCGAGCTTGGCCTCGACTTCGGCGATGGTCACCGGCACGTTGCCGGTGCGCTCGCACGCGACGGCGGCCGCGATGGCGCCGAGGATGCTCGCGACCACGATGTTGTCCGACTGCGCCAGCGCCAGGGTCGACAGCGCGAGCAGCGCATCGCCGGCACCGATCGGGTCCACGAGCCCGCCCACGAAGCTTTCCACGATGAAGAACTCGCGGGGCAGCGGCCCGGGGCTTCGATAGGTCAGGAGCCCCCGCTCGCCAAGCTTGAGGATCAGGTAGCGGCAGGACGCCTCCTTGAAGAGGCGCTGCGCGAGCGGCCGAACGCCCGAGTCCTGATCGGCGAGCGCGAAGCGTGCCTCCCGCTCGTTCGGCGTGATGAGGTCGAAGTCCCGAAAATCGAGGATGTTGCCCCAGCGATTGGACACCTGGCTGTCCGCGGCCTTCAGCACGCCGGGCGGGATCGCGGCGGCAAATTCGTTCACGGTCGCGGGGTGGAACATCCCGTGGCGGAAGTCGCTGAAGATCACGATGTCGGCGGAGCAGTCTCGGATCGACTCCGCCACCTCGCGCCGCAGGCGATCGGACAGCACCTGGTTGTCGACGCGGTCCACCTGGAGCATGCGGTGCCCGTCGGCGACGAATCGCTCCTTCAGGGTCGTGGGACGCTTGGCGTCGATGAAGGGGCGGACCGTGACCCCCGACGCCTCGAGGTCCTTCACCGCCAGATCACGCAGCGGATCGTCGCCCAACACGGTCGTGAGCGTCACCGCCGCCCCGAAGCTCTGCACGTGCTTCGCGACGATGCCGGCGCCACCCACGAAGGTGTCGGACCGCTCGAGGCGCACGCTGAAGCTCGGCGACTTCGCGCTCTGGCCCAGCAGCGAGCAGTACGAATAGCGATCGACGATCGTGTCACCGATCACGTGTACGCGCAGGCCGCTCAACCGGTGCAGGGTCTGGAGCAACCGGTCGAACTCGATCTCCTCGGACTGCAGGAGCGAGATGACCTTGTCGAGCTGGAGCCGCGGCCGGTGCTCCGTGAGGAGGGCGGTCGACGAATACACGACGTCGCCAGGCGTGAACACCATTTCGCCGCCGTACGCGTCGAGGGCGCGGATCTCATCCTGCGTCTTGGGCGGCAGCGGGTCCATGTACTCGAAGCCCTTGGCGAAGAAATCGGGCTTCAGAATTCCGATCGTCTCGATCGGCGTCTCGTTCTGGTCGACGATGACGTAGTCGACGACCTCGAGGGCCGCGAGGTTCGCGGCGCGGAGCTCTTGCGGCACGTACGGGCGCAGGTTGCCCTTGGAGACGTGAACGTCCGCGGTGACGCTCGCCACGAGCACCGCCGCCTTCTCCTTGGCGTACATGAGATGGCGCAGGTGACCAGGATGGACGATGTCGAACGTCCCGTGGCACATGATGACCTTGGCCGCGCGTGGACGCGGCCCCAGGAGCGCGACGAGCTCTTCCCGCGTCTTGATCTTGTGCTGGACCTTTTTGTACATGGCCCCCCTACCCGAGGTACTTGAACCAGTTCCGCGTCGCGTCTTCGATGCGGTCCACGGTCCACAGCGGCGCCGCGCGCCAGTAGTCGATGTTGTCGAGCATGATGTGGACGCCGTCCTCGAACGACACGGACGGCTTCCACCCCAGGACGCGGGTGATCTTCGAGATGTCGGCGTGCGTACAGTCGGGCTCGCCAGGCCGCTTGGGTACGCGCACGACGTCGCCCTTCAGCAGCTCGACGAGCCGGTTCACGCTCTGCGGCGCGCCGGCGCCGACGTTGAACACCTCGCCCACGCAGTCGGCCTCTGCGGCGTACAGGTTCGCGCGCGCCACGTCGGTCACGAAGACGAAGTCGCGCGTCTGGGTGCCGTCCCCCACGACCGTGAACGGATGCCCCTTGAGCTTCTGCGCGAGGAACACGCCGAACACCGCGCCGTAGGTGCCGCCCGTGCGCGAACGGGGGCCGTACGCGTTGAAGTAGCGGAGCGAGACGACGGGGAGCCGGTACACCTTCGCCCAGTGGAGCGCCATCTGCTCACCGAGGTACTTGCTGAGCGCGTACGGGTACTCCACGCGGATCGCGGCGTCTTCCACGGTCGGGTAGGCGTCCGGGATCCCGTAACAGGACGACGACGCCGAGTACACGAGCCGCCGCACGCCGGCGGCCCGCGCGGCTTCGAGGACGCCCAGCGTGCCCATCACGTTCGCGGAGATGTACGCGGTCGGCGTTTCGATCGACGGCACGATATCGGCGAGCGCGGCGAAGTGGAACACCCAGTCGACGCCCTCGAACGCCGGCCGGAGCGCGTCCGCGTCCCGAACGTCGGCCTCGAGGATCGCGAGCGCGGCCGCCCCCTTGTGATGGTCGAGGTTTTCGCGGCGGCCGGTGCTGAAGTTGTCGATCGCCACGACCTCGTGCCCTTCCGCGAGCAGGAGGTCCACCATGTGGCTGCCGATGAACCCGGAACCGCCGGTGACGACGCAACGCATGCGAGTGGTCCGGCTCACGAAAGCCCGGCCGCCTGCACGGCCTTCACGTTCACGTAGCGGGTCTCGTCTGTCGCGCCGATGCGGCCGTCGGCGAACGCCCGGCAGAGATCCCGCACGGCGTCCGCAATGGTCAGCTTCGGCACGAGCCCGAGTTCGCGACGTATCCGCTCCGACGAGAGGTGATACGAGCGCTGGTCGTTGGAGGGCGTGACCTGGATCGGGAGGTTCTCGCGACCGGGTACTTCCCGCGAGACGACCCCGCGGACGATCTCCGCGAGCTCGGCCACCGTGTGGTTCGACTCCGCGTAGTTGTACGTCCGCCCGGCGATCCGTTCCGCCGGCAAGCCGAGCAAGGTCACGTAGAGGTCGGTCACGTCCTCGATGTGGACGTTCGGCCGCTTCTGCGCGCCGCCGAACACGGTGATGGCGCCCTTGCGGACGGCGGCGGCGGTGAGAATGTTGACCACCAGGTCGAGACGCAGCCGCGGCGAGAACCCGCACACGGTCGCGGGCCGGATCGTGATCGTCGTGAACTCCGGCGACTGGTGCTTGAAGAGCAGCGGCTCGCACATCCCCTTGTACTTGTTGTAGTCGGTGAGCGGGACCAGGGGATGGTCTTCCGTCACGTCGGGGGCGTCGCTGACACCGTACACGCTCGCGGTCGACGCGTAGACGAACCGGCGCACGCCCGCCTCCTTGGCGGCGACCACCATCGGCTCGAAGCACTCGTAGTTGATCGTGCGGCTCAACGCCGGATTCAGTTCGAAGCTGGGGTCGTTCGAGATGCACGCGAGGTGAATGACCGCCTCGTGCCCGGGCAACGTCTTGCGGAGGAGCTCGACGTCCCGGATGTCGCCCTTCACCTTCCGAAGCGAGGGCCCCTCGGGTGGCAGGTAGTCGCCGAAGAGGAAGAGATCGAACACCGTGACGGCGTAACCCGCCTGGATCAGCTTGGGGACGAGGACGGTGCCGACGTAGCCGGCGCCTCCGGTCACGAACACGTGCATGCTCATCTGAGGGGCCTCCGACGAACCCGCACGTCCCAGAAGAGGACGGCCAGGGTCTTGAGGGCGGTGACGAAGTTCTGGAGCGACACGGCGCGCGAGGAGCCGAAGCGGCGCGCCTGAATGTACATGGGCACCTGAACGGCGGTGTGGCCGGACGTGACCGCGCGGACGAGCATCTCGGCGAGAAACACGAAGCCGCGCGTGGTCGTGGGCAACCGCTGGAGCAAGGACGTCGGGTAGATCGTCGGGCCCTGGAAGTACCGGAAGTCCAGGCCGAACAGCGTGTTCGCCGTGGCCGTGAATCCGAGGGACAACGTCCGGCGCAACCAGGGCCGGTCTTCCTGGTTCACCGTCACGGGCACGACGACGTCGGCGGTGCCGATCGCCTCGAACGCCGCGCGCACTGACATGGGCTGTATCTCGTTGTCGCCCGGGATGAGCGCGACGTAGTCCTTGGTCGCGAGGTTCGCCCCGTCGCGATACGACGCGGCGAAGCCCTCGCTCTGGTGGTGATGGACGACGCGCATCCCCCCGACTTCGGTCGCCAACCGTTCGGCGAGCGCCGCCGTGCCGTCGGTGCTGCCATCGTTCACGACGATGATCTCGTGCTCGATGGACAGGTCGGCGAGGATCCCCGAGACGGTCTCGATGCAGGCCTTGAGGTTTCCCTCTTCGTTCCGCGCCGGGACGACGACGGATAGTGAGGGACGCCGCTGTACGCTCAGAACGGTCCCTCGAACGGCTTCACGCTGGACGCCGTCAGATCGCCCCTGCGCGCCTCGCACACCTTGAGGACCGCGGCGTGGATATTGCGAGCCCCCGGATAGAACTGCTCCTCGATGGCCTGGCTGGACGGCACGGGACTGTCGGGCCAGCTCACGCGTACCGGAGGCGCCTTCAGGGCGTCGAGCACGTGCTCGGCCGCCAGCGCGACGACCTCCGACGCCACACCGCACGGCTTCCAGTCGCCGTCGGCCACCACGAGGCGTCCGGTCCGGGCGACCGAGGCGAGGATCGTCTCGGCGTCGAGCGGGCGGATCGTACGCACGTCGACGACCTCGCTGGAGATTCCCTGCCCGGCGAGAGTCTCCGCCGCCCTGAGCGACTCCGCGACCAGCGGCCCCACGGCGACGATCGTCACGTCGGACCCGCGCCGCGGCACCGCGGCACGCCCGATCTGCACGCTGTAGTAGCCGTCCCCGACCTCACCTTCCTCTTCGTGCAGCCATCGGTGATCGATGTAGACGACCGGATCGTCGTCCTCGATCGCGGCGATCAACAAGCCCTTCGCGTCGAAGGGCGTCGCCGGCACCACCACCTTCAGACCGGCGATGTGCGCGAAGGTCCCGTGGTGGCTCTGCGTGTGCTGGGGGCCGTTGCCCCAACCCCGCCCCACGATCGCCCGCATCACGAGCGGCACGGGCTGAACGCCTCCGAACATGCTGCGCCACTTCGCCGCGTGGTTCACGAGCTGGTCCATCGTGAGCATCAGGAAGTCGATGCGCTGATGCACGAAGAGCGGCCGCATCCCGCGAAAGGTGCTGCCCACGCAAATCCCGGCGATCGCGTTCTCGGAGAGCGGAATGTCGAACGCGCGCGCCGCCCCGAATTCGGCGTCGAGCCCGAGCGTGGTGCCGAAGATCCCCTTCTTGTCCGGCACGCCGATACCGGCCACGAACACGCGCGCGTCCTTGCGCATCGCCTCGACGGTGCCGCTGTGAACGGCTTCTCGGAACTTCATCGTGCTCATCGCGCTCCCGCCTCCGCCCACGTCGGCTGCGGCCATGGAGCGCGGCGCGCCCGGGCAATGGCATCCTCGATTTCCGCCGTGATGGTCTCGCGCAACCGCGCCTCGTCGGCCGCGGACATCGCGCCGCGCAGCCGCTCCACGGGACAGCGCGCGCGCCACGTCGCCAGTTCGTCCGCCTCGCGGAGGCCGGCCAGGGTGTCGTCGTTGGGCCCGCAGTGCTCGAGCCAGCGGTAGGTCCGGAACTCGAGGAAGGTGGGGCCGCCCCCGCTCCGGGCGCGCGCGACCGCTTCCGCTGCCGCCGCCTGCACTGCGACCGCGTCGTTGCCGTCCACCAGGGCGGCGGGAACTCCGTAGCCCTCGGCGCGCCGATGGATCTCGAAGTGCGGTTGTCGATCCGCGATCGGCGAGAACGCGGCCCACAGGTTGTTCTCGCAGACGAAGATCACCGGGAGCTTCTTCAGCGAGGCGAAATTCATGCTCTCGTGGAAGCCGCCCTCTTCCACGGCGCCGTCCCCAAAGGCGGCGACGGAGACGCTGGTGCGCCCGTTCATCTGGTCGGCGAGCGCGGTGCCGACGGCGTGGGGAATGCCGCCGCAGACGATGGCCGAAGTTCCGAGCACGCCGGCCGCGGGGTCGATCAGGTGCATCGACCCGCCCCACCCTCCACTGCAGCCGGTGGCCCGGCCGTAGAGCTCCGCCATCATCGCGCGCAGATCGCCCCCTTTGGCAAGATACCAGCCGTGTGAGCGGTAGTTGGCGGCGACGACGTCGTCGCGTGTGAGGTTCGCGCACACACCCGCGGCCACCGCTTCCTGGCCGATGTAGAGATGCGTGGGCGAGCGGATCTCGCGCTCGGGATACACGCGCGCGATGGTCTCCTCGACCATGCGCATGCGGAGCATCGTCGCGTAGAGGTCGCGCTCGCGTGTCATCGGCCGTAAAACCTCGCGACGTGCTGAATGACGTAGTCGAGCTCTTCGTCGGTCAGGTGCTGGTGCGCGGGCAGCGTGACGACGCTGCGCGCCTGGGCCTCGGTCACCGGGAAATCGCCCGCCTTGTAGCCGAACGGCTTGAACGCGGGCTGCAGGTGCAGCGGCACGGGATAGTGGACCTTCGCGTCGATCCCTTGCGCGAGCAGATACTTCACGAGGTCGTCGCGCCGCGTCGCCTCGATCACGTAGATCTGGTAGACGTGGCGGACGTCAGGCTTCCGTGGGGGAATGCGCACGTCGGGCGCCAGCCTCGCCAGCCCCGCGTCGAGCCGTGTCGCCGCCGCGATGCGGCGATCGGTGATGTCGCGCGCCAGGCCCACGAAGTGGTTGCCGACGACCGCCTGGAGGGTGTCGAGCCGACTGTTCACGCCGAAGATCTCCACGGTGTCACGGTCGCGCAGCCCGTGGTTCCGTCGCAGGCGCAGATGATCCGCGAGAGCGTCGGAGTTCGTGACGATGATCCCGCCGTCGCCCCACACGTTGAGCGGCTTGAGCGGATGCAGGCTGAACCCGCCCGCGGCCGCGAACGTGCCGACCGCCTTCCCCCCGATGGCCGCCATGTACGCCTGGCAGGCGTCTTCCACGACCGGGAGATTGCGACGCGTCGCCAACGCCATGATCGCGGGCATGTCGGCGGGACGGCCCGCCCAATGCACCGGCATGATCGCGCGCGTCTTCGGCGTGATCGCCGCCTCTATCCGCGTCACGTCGATGCAGTGCGTCTCGTCGACGTCGACGAGCACCGGGCGCGCGCCGGCGGCGACGATCGCGCCGACGGTCGCGATGAACGTGTTGGCGGCCGTGATCACTTCGTCGCCCGGCTGCACGCCGACCGCCTGCAGCGCCAGACTCAGCGCCTCGGTGCCCGAGTTCACGCCGATCGCGTGCTTCGCTCCAATGGCGCCGCCGAACCGGCCCTCGAACTCTGCGACGGCCTTGCCGAGCGTGAAATCGCCCGAGTGCACGAGCGCTTCGATGTCCGCCAGCACGGCCTTCACGTCCATGAACTGGCGGTCCAGGTACGAGTACTTGACCTGCATGGTGTCTTTCACCCCGTGTAGAAGTCGCGGATCGCGCGGACGACCGTATCCTGCTGGTCGTCGGTCAGCTCGGGATAGAGGGGCAAGCTCAGGATCTCCGTGACGAGCCGCTCGGTGACCGGAAAGTCGCCTTTGCGATAGCCGAGGGCCTGCGCGGGCACCTGCAGATGGATCGGGACCGGATAGTGCACCTTCGTGTCGATGCCACGGGCGAGCAGATGGCGCTGGAGGTCGTCCCGCCGGTCCGCCCTGATCACGTAGGTCTGGTACACCGCGACTTCGCCCGGGGCGTCTTCGGGCACGCGGACCACACCGCGAAGGGCATCGGTGTATCGGGCCGCGAGCCGGCGCTTGGCGGCGGTCCAGCCCGCGAGATAGTCCAGCTTCACGTTGAGCACGGCCGCCTGGACCGTGTCCAGGCGGTCGTTGAACGAAAAGGTGTCGCAGTGATCACGGTCGCGGAGGCCGTGGTTCCGCAGCGCACGGAGCGTGGCCGCCAGCGTGCCGTCGTCGGTCGTCACCACGCCGGCATCGCCCGCCGCCGCCAGGTTCTTGAGGGGGTGCAGGCTGAAGCAGCCGATCCCGAAGCTTCCCACCGGCTTGCCGTCGAGGCTCGCGCCGACCGCCTGCGCGGCGTCCTCGACGATAGCGAGCTCATGGCGCACCGCGAGCGCGCCGATCTCGCGCATGGCCGCAGGGCGCCCGGTGAGGTGGACGGGCATGACCGCACGCGTCCGCGACGTGATGGCCGCGGCCACCGCCGCCGGGTCGATGTTGAGATCGTCCCGCACGTCGGCGAACACGGGCCGCGCCCCGAGCAGGGCGATCACCGCGGCCGAGGCGATGAACGAGTTGGGCGCGGTGATCACTTCATCCCCCGCCCCCACGCCGAGCGCGCGCAAGACGTGGTAGAGCGCCGCGGTGCCGTCCGCCATCCCGACCCCGAAGCGGGCACCCACCAGCGCGGCAAACCGCGCTTCGAACGTCTCCACCTGCGGGCCGAGGATGTACTGCCCGTCTTCGAGCACCTGAGTGAACGCGGCGACGAGCCGGGCCTT
>JBGOTH010000023.1:0-13645 GCA_041476345.1 Methylomirabilia bacterium | reverse complement strand
CCGCCCGTCGCGGCCACCGAGAACTGGCTCTGGTACGCGGCGCTGGCCGGCGCCGGTGTCGTCACCGTGATCGCCTGATCGGCCGCGCTCACCCGCAGCGTGACCGTGGCCGAGGCGGTGGTGTAGTCCGTCGTGTCCGTCGGCGTGAACGTGACCGACAGGGTGCGACTCCCCACGCCAGGCACCGTTCCCTCGGGCGGGTCGTACGCGAACGTGCCCGCGACCGACGCCGTCGCGTTGAGCTGCGCCTCGCTCAGCGCGGTCCCGTACGCGATATCCGCGGGCGCGCTCCACGTGATCGTCGGCGCCGCCGGCAGCACGTTGATCGAGACGGAAGCGGTCACCGTCGTATACGTGCCGTCCGTCGGCGTGAACGTCGTCGTCAGCGTCCGGGTGCCGGCGGTGAGCACGGTGCCCGCGGGCGGGTCGTACGCGAACGTCCCCGGCACCGACGCGGTCGCGTTCAGCTGCGTCACGCTCAGCGCCGTGCCGTACGTGATGTCCGCCGGCGCGGTCCACCTAATCGTCGGCGTCGCCGTCGCGACGTCGATCGTCACGGTCTTCTCGGCGGGCGTGTAGGTCGCCGTGTCCGTCGGTGTGAACAGCACCGTCAGCGTTTGGCCGTTCCCCGCGCCGAGCACCGTGCCGGCAGCGGGCGTGTAGACGAACGTGCCGCCCACCGACGCGGTCGCGTTGAGTTGCGCGCTGCTGAGCGCGGTGCCGTACGTGATCGGCGCAGGCGCGTTCCAGCTGATCGTCGGCGTCGTTTGGCTCCCCACCGTGAGCGTGTTCACGCCGGTGTTGACGTCCGTCGACGTGCCGAACCGGATGACCCGCGCTCCGAGGGCGGCGTCGCTCGCGACGGTCACCATCAGGATCGCGTGCGTGCCATCGGCGCTGACGCTCGCGACGCTGACCGTCACGGTGGGATCCGGCGCCTGTCCGAGCAGCGCGAAGACAGCCGCGGCGCCATCGAAGCCCGATCCCGTGAGCGTCACCGTCGCGTTGTTGGCGCCGCGCCCGATCGTGGCCGGGGTCACCGCGGCGATGAACGGCTCGAACGTGCCGCTCACGGGAGGCGCCGTCGCCACCGCCGACGACGAGCCGCCGACGTAGGCGCTCATCTCCGCGGCGGACGCACCGGACCGCGGTTGCGTGACCGACGCACTCACCGAAGTACCGACACTCCCCACGATGAAGATGCGCTCCGGGAACGTGACGCTGACGTCCTTGGCGGCGCTGAAGAGCATCGTGCCGGTGGCGACGACCGTCACCGCGGCCGATGCCGCGTTCGTCGCGTCGTCGTGGTCCGCGGCCTTGATGGTCAACGCGAGCGCCTGTGGCAAATACGCCGGCGCCGTGTAGAGCCCGGTCACGGAGATCGGGCCGATCGTCGCGTTGCCGCCGAGGACGCCGTTCACGCTCCAGTCGATCGTCGGCGTGACTCCGCCGACGCCGGTCGCGGTGAACTGGAAGGTGCCGCCGGCGTTGAGGGACGCGGACGCCGGCGAGATGCTGAGCGGCCCGAGCAGGCGGAAGGACGCGGACGACGTCGCCGAGCCGAGCGGAGACGTCACCGAGATCGGGCCCGTCAGCGCGCTGGCGGGCACCGTCACGATCAACCGGTTCGCCGACGCGCTCTTGATCGTCGCGAGGCCGTCGTTGAACGAGATCGTGTTCTGGCTCACCGTGGCGCTGAAGCCCTTGCCGAAGATCGACACCGTCGCGCCCACCTTGCCGGCTTGCGGCGTGAAGTGCGTGATGGCGACGGCGCCCGGGACCTGAGACGGGTCGATGCGCTGGATGGAGAGCAGGTTGCCGACGAGATCGTAGTTGTAGATCGCGGTGTCGCCGGTCTGGTCGACCACGACGACGAGGCGGCCCAGCTCGTCGTAGCCATATTGAATGAGCGGGCTCTGAGCCGCGGCGGTGTTGGGCGCGAGACTCAGCACGAACATGGCGAGTGCGCAGAGGAAGAGACGCAACGCGGGAGGGTGCCACGACTGCCGGGCTTTGTGCGGCGTCACTCTGAGGCTCGGGTGCTCGCGGGTCGCACGAACCGCGCCAAGGGACCGGACGGCGTCAACTATCCGAAAGGCGGCGCGATTCCGAAGATGCGATCCGAAACGCTCAGGAGCGAGTGCCCAGGAAACTGCGCACTGTGCCCAGTCACGGCGCAACCCGGCGTGGCGCTGCCAGATTTACCGCGTTCGCCGTGTCGAGCTTCGGCAGGTAGATGATGAACGGCACGCGGGTCGGGCCCGTCGCATTCACGGTGATCTGCGTTTCCACGATCGGGAACTGCGCCGCCGGCGTGGAGGCCGTCCGGCCGTCGACGAACAACAGATTCGGGCCGGACCGCGCCTGCTGGAGGACGGAGTTGCCGGCGGCGTCGGTGAACGTCGTCGCGCCGCCGAGCACCACTCGAACGTCGCGCCCGGGGCCGCTTCCGTCACGTTCGGAAAGCTGATCGCCAGCGGCTGCGACGGCACGGAGCCGCCCGGGTGGATCGCGAACAGCGTCGGGAACGTGATCCCCGGCGGGAACGGCATCGGGCTCCGGTCGATCGGCACCGGCGTCACGATGATCTTCGTCACCGGGTTGCCGTCGGGGCCGATGATCCGCGTCCCCGCCGGGATCTTGATCTCGAGCCCCGGGATGGCCGGCGTCGTCACCGTGAAGTCCTGCGTCACCGTGCCGCCGGCGTCCGTCGGCAGATTCACCGCGTTCGCCGTGTCGAGCTTCGGGAGATAGATGATGAACGGCACCCGCGTCGGCCCCGTCGCGTTCACCGTGATCTGCGTCTCCACGATCGGGAACTGCGCCGTCGGCGTGGAGGCCGTCCGGCCGTCGACGAACAACAGATTCGGGCCGGGCGGCGCCTGTTGGAGGACGAAGTTCCCCGCCGCATCGGTGAACGTCGTCGCGCCGCCGAGCACCACCGTCACGCCGGGGATCGGCTGCGGGAGCGACTCCGCGGTGAGGATGCGCCCCGTGACCGCGGTCGTCCCCGCCGGCAGCACCTCGAGGGCCACCTGCGCGGTGCGCGTGATCGTGTTGCCATCGACCTGCGTGGTCCCGCTCACCGTCAGCGTGTAGACGGCCGGCGCCGTCGTGTCGGCGACCGTGAGCGCGAGAACGCTCGAACCACCCGGAGCCACGAGCTGCGGCCCGAAGCTCCCCGTCACGCCGCTCGGCAGCCCGCTCACGCTGAGTGCGATCAGCGACGTGAAGCTGCCACTCCCGCCTGCTTGGAGGCTCGCGTAGCCCTGATCGCCCGCGATCACCTTCAGCGTCGCGGGCGGCGTCGGGAGCGCCGTCAGCGTGAAGTCGCCCGTCAGCGTCACCGTGAAGAGCATCGAGGCGGTGCCGCGGGACGTGGTCACCGTCACGGGACCGGTCGTGGCGCCGATCGGCACCGTCGTGAGGATCGACGTCGCGGACTTCTGCAGCACCACCGCGGGCAGGCCGTTGAACGCCACCGTCTGCAGCGTCTGGAAGTATTTGCCCGTGATCGTGACGGCGGTCCCGATCGTGCCCGTCGCCGGCACCAGCGCGGTGATCACCGGCGCCGGCAGCAGCACCGTCACGAGCGTGCTCGCCGTGAGCCCGCTGGGATCGGTGGCCGTGATCGTCGCCTGCCCCTCGCTCTGGCCCGTCGCGAGCCCGGCGGCCGTGATGGGCGCGATGGTCGGGGCGCTGCTCCCCCACGTCACCAGCACCGTGCGGTCCTGCGTCGTGTTGTCGCTGAACGTCGCCGTCGCCTGGAACTGCAGCGTGTCGCCGAGGCCGAGCGTCGGCGTCAGCGGCGTGACCTGCAGGCTCGTGGCCACCGGCGCGAGGACGGTGAGCAGCGTCCCGGCGGAGGTCACGCCACTGCGACTCGCCGTGATCGTGCTCGCGCCCGGGCTCACGCCCGTCGCCACACCGGCCGCGCTGATGCTCGCCACGCCCGGGGCGCTACTCGTCCACGTGACGCCGCTCAGCGGCGCCTGCACGGCGCCGTCCGAGAACACGCCCTGCGCGGTGAATGCGCGCGTCAAACCCTTCACCACGCTCGCCGTCGGCGCGGGACTGATCACGATCTGTCGCAGCACCGCGGCGCCGACGACCACCGGATCGGACAGCGGGCTCACGAAGCCGTTCACGGTCTCCGTGGCCGTCACCACTTGCCCCTCGGTGAGCGGCGGCACCAGGAGGCCCCACGTGAAGTCCGCGTTCACGGACGTCGTGCCGACCGCCTGCGCGTCCACGAAGACCTGCACCGTGGCCCCGGTCAGCCCGGTCCCGCGGATCGTCGTGTCGCCGGCGACGAGCCCGGCGTCGACGTCGGGTGGTGGCGTCGGCGAGATCACGATCACCGCCTCCGAGAACGCGCTGTCGACCTCCCCGAACGTCTGGCGCGCGGTGACCACCTCGCCCGCCGCGAGCGGGGTCGCGAGGGCGAGCGCCCAGATCGCGTTCACCGTGACGGCCGCGCTGCCGACGGGCACCGAGTCGACGAAGACCGTCACGCTGGCGCCGCCGGTGCCCACGCCGGTGACGCTCGTGCTGCCCGCGATGATGGGACGGTCGACGTACGGCGCCGGCGGCGCGGCGTACACCGTCGCCGGATCGCAGAACGGTCCCGTCACGCCGGCAACGGTCTGCGCCGCCTGCACGACCTGGCCCGTCGCGAGCGGCGTCGCCAGCGTCAGCGCCCACGTGCCGTCGGACGCCACCGTGGCCGTGCCGGCGGCGATGGTGTCGATCACCACGGTGACCACGGCCCCGGCCACCCCGATGCCGCTCACGTGCGTGGCCGTCGCGACGAGGGGGACGTTCAGGGTCGGCGCCGGCGGCGGACCAACGACGACGATGTCGGCGGAGAAGGCGCTCGTGACCCCCGCGACGGTCTGGCGCGCCTTGACGACGCTGCCCTCTTGCAACGGCGCCACGCTCCGGCTCCACGTGCCGTTGGCGGCCACGCTCGTGGTGCCGGCGCTGGCGCCGTCGATGAACACGTCGACCGTACCGCCCGTCGTCGCGGTGCCGCCCACACTCGTGCTGCCTGACACAAGGGGCGTCGTAATCAGCGGCACGGGCGGAACCGCCACGACGGTGAGCGGCGCCGACGGCGTGCTCTCGATGCCGTCGACCGTCTGCGTCGCTTTCACCTGCTGGCCCGCGACCAGCGTCGCGACGGTCACCGCGAAGCTCCCGTTGTCGGCGACGGTCCCGGTACCGGCCGCGACGTTGTTCACGAAGATGCGCACGAGTGCCGCGGCGGCGCCGGTGCCGGTGACGCTCGTGGCGCCTTCGACGAGCGGCGGCGTCAGCGCCGGCGCGGGCGGGATCGCGTGCACCGTCACCGGCGCCGAGGGCGGGCTGGTGAGATTCACGAGGCTCTGCGTCGCACGCACGACGGCGCCGGCCTGCAGCGGGGCGACCGTCACGTGGAATGTGCCGTCGCTCGCCACGGACCCGGTGCCGGCGATCGTGCCGTTGACCGTCACCGTGACGATCGCGTTGACGTAGCCCGTGCCGCCGACGACGGTCGCACCTTCCACCACCGGCTCGGTGATGGCTGGAGCGGGCAACGTGATGATGGTGAAGCCGAGCGCGGGCGCACACTGGCCTTGCGCGACTCCGGCGACCTTGTTCGGACCGAGCGCGTGCGTCGGCGCCGGCGAGTTCCCGCTGCACTGGAGGTTGCCGTTGATGACGTTGAGGCTCACGTCGGACGCCGAGCCGCCGACGTTGTTCTGGATCTGCACGTTGCCGTTGACCGTGCCGCGATTCGCGACACAGGCGGCGACGTTGTCATGACACTGGAGGTTCCCGTTGACCTGAACGGCTGGCCCGGTGTAACCGCTCGTCGACGAGCAGTACCCGATCAGGACGTTGCCGCCGACGGTCACGCTGCCCGTCAGCGTCACGGATCGGCAGTGATCGGCCGCGACGTTGCCCTGGATCGCCGCCGGTCCGTTGACCGCGAGCGTGGCGTTCGTCTTCACCGTGACGTTGCCCGACACTGTCGCACTCGACAGCGTGCACGAGGCGTCGTTCGGGACGATGACGTTGCCGCTGATCGTTCCCGTCAGCGCACCGGTGCAGTTCGTGTCTGCCCGAGCGGCCGGCGCGTGCGCGAGGAGGGTCGCGAGGGCGGCGATCCCCGTCAGGGCGAGCTTCTTCATCGGCGCTGCTCCGCGGGCATCTTGTACGGCGCGTTGAGGAGGCGCCCGATCTCTTCCTTGTTCAGCGGGCGCGCGCCGTCCACCGTCGTCACCTGCTGCGGCACACCCTCCTCGTCCACGATGCGGTCCCACTTGTAGTCGATGGGCTGGAGGAACTCGCTGAGCTTCGGGTGCTCGCGCGTCGTAAACGCGCCGAGGCCGGCCGTGCGCGGGTTGGCGTGGCACGAGGCGCACGTGCGCGATTCCTTCACCACCGTGTGCGGCACGATCGGGTTGTGCGCGAAGCCGAGCTTCTTGAAGTCGTACTCGACCTGCCCCGCCGGGTTCACGTAGGTGAAGAGCGGCTGCGCGCGCGGGACGAACGGCACGGCCTTGCCGCGCCAGTTGAGGCCGAGCACCGGCTCCGGGTCCGCGAGCCGCACGCCCGGCGTCAGGCGGAACCAGCCCTGCGGCGACCACTCGCGCGCGAGGTTGTCGAAGGCGACGTTCTGCGGCTTCCGGTACGCGGTGTAGTCCATCTTGATGTGGCAGCCGTAGCAGGTCGGCGCCCACGCGGTGTGGCAGGTGAAGCACTCGGTCTTCGCGAGGTGCTGCGCGTCGTGCCCGGCGGGCTGGTTCGACAGCGTGGCGAGCTGCGGCACCGTGTGCGTGCGGCCGGTGAACTTGCTGACGAGCGTGACGAGCGCGCGCGGGTTCGGCGCGGCGCCGACGAAGAGATTGCGCAGCTTGCGGCCCTGCGCGGTGACCCCGGTGGCGATCGCACCTGGCGTGCCGTGACACGTCTCGCAGCGGATCTCCACTTCGAAGTGCCGCTTCGCGTAGATCTGGCCGTCGCCGTGCACCTCACGCTCGGTGTGGCAGTCGATGCAGACCATCCCGCGCGTGAAGTGCACGTCGGGCGTCTGCGCGGTATAGGCGTGGCCGTGGAGCAGGTCCTGGTCGTAGACGAACGTCTGCTTGCCTTCGGGCGGCGCTTCCATCATCCCGCGGAAGTTCATGGCCGCGCGCGAGCCGCCGTTGTGGCACGTGGCGCACTGGGTGATCGGCACCTGCTTCGTCAGCACGTGGCGGATCGGGCGCCCCGTCTTGTTCTTCGGCATCACCTGGTCGCCGCCCTGGCTCTTGCCGTCTTCCGCGTACGGCATGTGGCACGCCGCGCAGCCCGTCGCGCGAAAATTGCCCTTCACCGCCTTGGGCTGGCTCCACAGGTGACAGGACGTGCACTCCTTGCGGAGCAGATCGAAGAAGGGGTCCCGGCTGTCGCGGAAGGTGGGCAGCGGGTCGAGCGTCGCGACGGCGCCCGGCGGCAGCGTGGCGAGCTTCACCGCGGGGTGCGTCGGCTCGAGCGCCATCGAGAAACGCACGCCTTCCTTCGTCGGCTGCAGGCCGTTGGGAAACAGCGTCCCACTCTGGGTGCCGGAGCGGTGCGCCATGATGTTCGCCTTCACGTTCTTCGCGATCCGCGTGTGGCAGACGCCGCACGTCGTCTCGACGACGCGGAGATCGCTCGGGTTCGCGTACATCCCGGCGTGCGCTTGCTTGGCGTCGACCGCCTTTGCGTCACCGCGATGGCACGTCGTGCAGGAGAGCGATTTCTTCGGATGCGCGTCCTCGATCCCGCGATGACAGGCCGCGCACTGGTCTTCGCGCGGCGCGGCCGTGCACACGGCAACGCCGCCGAGGACGAGTGCGATCGCGAGCACGAGACGCGCGAGGCTCATCGCGCCCCGAGCACGACTTCGCGACCGGACTTCGTGATGTAGCTCACGTAGCTCGCGCCCCCGAGCGCGGCGGAGACGCGGACGCGGTCGACCTCCTCGCCCTCCGCGTAGACCGGGCCGCCGCCGAGACTCGCGACCACGAACGTGGCCGAGGCGCTGATCACGCTCGGCTGCGTGGTGGGGATCGTGACGCCCGCCGACGCAGTGGACGACGCCACGGTGCCCGAGAGTGCGCCGCTGCCGCTGGCATTGCCGTCATTCACGCCGGACACCGTGACCGTCACCACGGTCCCGAGCGGAATGTTGGCGCCGGCGATCGCCACCGTCACCGGATTCGCGGTGCCGGCAGGCAGCGTGACGTCGGGCGCCGCGAACGAGCCCGTCGGCGACGCGGGCGTGGCGACGCCGGCGATCGACGTGATGCGCAGCGTCGGCGAGCTCGTGAGCGCGACCGTCGTCGGCTGACCGGACGACACGGCCGACGGCGGCACGCTGCCGTAGTTTGCGCCGAGCGAGTTGCCGTACGCCTCGACGCGGACGCGCCCCGGCGCGCCGGCGCCGGCAAAGACGCCGGCCGCGCCGGCGGTCACGGTGATCTGCGGGGACTGCGAGCTGGTGATCGTCGTCGCGATGAGACGGACCGCCCCGCCGCTGCCGCCGGCGCCGCTTCCCGTCCCGGCGTTGCCGTTGCTCGACGCGCCCGCGCCGCCCTGCGCGAGAATGCGCGCGCCGCCACCGGTCAGCGTGATCGTGCCGGAGGACGCGATGATGATCGCGCCGCCGCCGCCGCCACCACCGCCGCCCGTGTTGCCGAAGATCGCGCCGCCACCGCCGCCGCCGGAGCCGCCGATGAGCGGCAGCAGTGTCGGCGCGCCGTACGAGGCACCACCCGTGCCGGCCGTGCCCTGCGTCCCGCCGGCGCCGGCGGTGCCCGCAACGTCGAAGCCGCCGCCGCCCGCGCCCTGCTGACTGCCGGCGCCCGATGTCACCGTGGAGCCGCCGCCGCCGCCCGGGCCGAGCCCAGTGCCGCCGGTCGTCGAGACGATGCCGTTGGCGCCGCTGCCGCCGTCGAAGCCGCCGGGACCGCCCGCGCCGCCGTTCGGCGCGACGAAGGTCTGCGAGAAGCCGGCGCTGCCGCCGGCGGCGCCGCTGACGTCGATGGTCGCGTTGTTGATGGTCACGGTGCCCGAGGCAAGTAGGGTGATCGGAGTGTTGGCGGCATTGCGCGTGAACTTCAGCGTGGCGCCACCGCTCACGTTGATCGTCGTGTAGTTGAAGACACCATCGAGAGGCGTCGTCAGCGTCACGGTGCCCGACGTCACGTTGAGCGCGCCGAGCGCGCCGGTGCTGCCGCTGTTGAACGTCTGCGCCTCGGTCTGCGTGGCCAGCGCACATCCGGCCGTCACCACGAGCGCTACGAGTTGGATGATGCGTCGCATACCCTGTCTCCTTCGCGTGCGATTCATCGCGTCGCTCACTGGACCGTGAAGAGGTTGCCATTCGTGCCCACCGCGGTGGACGAACCGGACGGCACGGCGATCCGCGCCACTCGCGTCCCGACCACCGCGCCGGCCGCGATCGTGACGTCCGCCGTCGCTTGCGTGCCGTCGCCGTTGACCTGGATGTTCGCGACGGTGATGTTCGGGTCCGCCGCGTTGTTCCTGAGGAAGGTCAGGGCGCTCGCGTCCGTGAGGCCGGCCCCGTTGAACGTCACCAGCATGGAGATCGCGCCACGCGCGCCGGTCGCCGGCACGATGGACGTGATGACGGGCTCGAGGCTCACGGAGGTCGGCGGCGCCGCCGTCGTCGTCTGCCCCGATGTGCCGAGCTGCACGCTCACCGGCGATGCGGCGGCACTGGTGGTCGGTATCGGCGTCAGCTGCACGCTCACGGTGGCGATCACGCTCCGGTCGACCATCGCGGTATCGGCCACGCGTACGCTCACCGCACGCGACACGGTCGTCGCAGTGATCGGTGGGAGAAGCGTGACCATCGCGGACGCCGTGGTTGTGATGTCGTCCTTGTCCAGCGCCGTCACCGTCACCGTCACGGTCGCTTGCAACGACACGACCGCCGGCGCCGTGTAGAGCCCGTCGGCCGCGATCGTGCCGACCGCAGCGTTGCCGCCGCGGACACTGTTGACCTCCCAGAACGGGGTGATCGCGGTCCCGCCCTCGGCGAGCGCGGTGAACTGTTGGGTCCGTCCGACCTGGAGCTGGGCGGAGGTCGGCGTGATCGTGATCGGCCCCAGCACGCGGAACGGGTTCGGTGACGTCGCGGTCCCAAGGGGCACCGTGATGGTGATCGGTCCCGTCGTCGCGCCTGCGGGGACCGACGTGGAGATGCGGTTCCCGGCGACACTACTCACGGTCGCGGACGTGCCGTTGAACGACACGCTGACCTGCGCGGCGCTGGTTCCGAAGCCCTTGCCGTAGATCGTGACGGCGGTCCCCACCTTGCCCTTGCCCGGCGCCACGAAGGTGATGCCGATCGGACCCGGGATGTCGTCGACGTTGAAGCGCTCGATGGCGAGGATGTTGCCCACCGCGTCGTAGACGTACGCGGCGGCGCTGTTGTCACGGTCGACGACGGCGATGAGACGGTTCAGCTCGTCGTAGACGTAGTGGATCGGCGGCAGGATCTGGGCGAACGCCGATGCGGCAGTAACGATCAGGAGGCACGCGACCACCCCGGCACGAACCCACTGCGGAGACCGTCGTCGGAATTCTCCGTGCATGAGAGAGCAGCACTTTAGAGGTCAAATCATGGCGTAGTCAAGACAAAGAAAAGTTTTACCCAAAGTGCACAGGTACATGTGCACTCCATCGTTGCTACTCTGTTCCCTGATGAAGCGCCGCCCGCGTACCGATCCGTGGTCGATCGACGACGGCTACTTCGATGCCACCGGCGTCTGGCGCGTCACCTCTGACGCCACACGGCGCGCGACCGTCATCGCGATGGGAGGCGATCCCGACGCCCCACCGCCCGCGCGACCGCCGGTCATCGTCGTTCGGGTCGGCGCCACGGCCGCCGTCGCCGGGCGGGGTGATCTCACGCTCGAGGACGGACGCCGCATCGCCGTGGACGATCGCCTTCCCGCCGATCTTCCGCTCGGCTACCACACGCTGCACGGCGCCGGTGGCGCGGCGACGCGGATCATCGTGGTACCGCCGCGGTGTCATCTCCCCGAGCCGTTCCGTGCGTGGGGCTGGGCGGCCCAGCTCTATGCCACGCGCTCGCACGACAGCTGGGGCATCGGTGACCTCGGTGATCTCGGCCGGCTCGCGCGATGGTCGGCGCGGTCGCTCGGCGCGGACGTCATCCTTCTCAATCCTCTCGCCGCCGCCGGCGTCACGTTGCCGCAACAGCCGAGCCCGTACTACCCGAGCAGCCGCCGGTTTCGGAATCCGCTCTACCTGAGGATCGAGGACGTGCCCGGCTTTGCCGCGGGCGGTGCGGATCTCTCATCACTCGCGGCGACGGGACGCGCCCTCAATAGGAACCGACGGATCGATCGTGACCGCATCTTCACCCTCAAGATGCGTGCGCTCGAGATGCTGTGGGAACGGTTCCGGGACGCCGGCGATTTCGAGCGCTTCCGGGCGGACTGCGCGGGCCTGCGGGAGTACGCGACGTTCTGCGTGCTCAGCGAGCATCACCGCACGGCGTGGCAGACCTGGCCCGAGGCGCATCGCCGGCCCGACGCGCCGGGCATCCCGCAATTCATCGAAGCCAACGCGAGTCGCATCGCGTTTCACGAGTGGCTGCAGTGGCTGCTCGACGGCCAGCTCCACGACGCGGGCGTCGAGCTCGCGATCATGCAAGACCTGCCGATCGGCGTCGATCCCGACGGGGCCGATGCCTTCCTGTGGCAGGACGTGCTCGCCGCGGGGGCGAGCGTCGGCGCGCCGCCCGACATCTACATCGTGGCCGGTCAGGACTGGGGACTGCCGCCCTTCGTCCCGCATCGGCTCGCCGCGCTCGGCTACGAGCCGTTCGTGCAAACGGTGCGCGCGGCGCTCCGCCACGCCGGCGGCCTTCGCATCGACCACGTGATGGGGCTCTTCCGCCTCTTCTGGGTGCCGCGCGGCCTCACGCCCGCGGACGGCGCGTTCGTCCGGTATCCCGCGGAGGATCTGCTGGGCATCGTCGCGCTGGAGAGCGTCAGGGCCCGCGCCTTCATCGTGGGGGAGGATCTCGGCACGGTGGAGGAAGGCGTGCGCGAGCGTCTCGCCGAGCAGGCGATCCTCTCCTACAAAGTTCTGTGGTTCGAGCCCGAGCCGCCGGCACGCTACCCGGCGCTCGCCATGGCGACCGTCAACACGCACGACCTGCCGACCGTGTGCGGCTTGTGGACGGGCGTCGACGTCGATCACCAGACGGCGCTGGGTGTGACACCGAACGAAGAGGGCCTGGCGGAGATCAAGCAGCGCCTCGCCACGATGATCGGCGTCGCGGAGGACGCGCCCGTGGCGCGGGTCGTCGAGGCCACGCACCAGCTCCTCGCGGAGGCCCCGTGCGCGGTGGTCGCCGCCACGCTGGACGACGCGCTCCTCGTCCTCGAGCGTCCGAACATGCCTGGGACGCTCGCCCCGAGCAACTGGTCGCTCGCGCTGCCGAAGCCGCTCGAAGAGATCGAGCGCGATCCGTTGACGCTCGCGGTCGCTCGCACGCTGGCCACCGCGCGCCGGCACTGAGCGGTATCATCGTCGCGCGATGAGCCTGGCCCGGTTGCGCGCGGTCGTCCCGACGCTCGGGTTGTTCGCGGCGCTCATCGCCGCCTGGCAGCTCGCCGGTCCTCTCTTCGGCATCCGGGCCTATCTTCTGCCGTCGCCCGTCTCCGTCCTGCGCGCGGCGTTCGACACCTCGATCCCCTGGCCCGCGCATCTGGGGATCACCACGCTCGAGATCCTCGGCGGCTTCGCCATCGCCGGCGCCGTGGGCGTGCTGCTGGGCGTGGCCGTGGCGTGGTCGCCCGCGATCGCGAGGGCGCTCGTCCCCTTCCTCGTCTTCGTCAACACGCTGCCCAAGGTGGCGCTGGCGCCTCTGTTCCTCCTCTGGCTCGGCTACGGGCTCGTGCCGAACATGCTCATCGCCGCGCTCGTCGGCTTCTTTCCGGTCGTGATCAACACCGCGGTCGGGCTCACGCAGATCGACGACGACCTGCTCGATCTCGGCCGGGTCTTCGGCGCGCCCCGCTGGAAGGTCCTGCTCAAGATTCGCCTGCCGAACGCGCTGCCGTACGTGCTCTCGGCGCTGAAGATCACGGCCACGGCGGCCGTGGTCGGCGCGATCGTCGGCGAGTTCGTGGCGTCGCAGAGCGGCCTCGGGATGGTGATCGTCAACGCGCAGACGAACCTCAACACCCCGGTAGCGTTCGCGGCGCTCGTATGGCTTTCGGTGATCGGTCTGCTGCTGTACGGTGTCGTCTCCCTGGCCGCACGCTGGCTGGCGACCGAGTGAACCTCCACAGAAGGAGAACGCGATGAAGCGTTTCGCAGTGATGACGGCCGCGCTCCTGCTCCTTGCCGCTCAGATCGGCGGCGTCGAGGCGCAGAGTCCTCAGAAGGTCATCTTCGCGCTCAACTGGTTCGCCGTCGGCGATCACGCCGCGTACTGGGTCGCCCTCGACAAGGGCTACTACAAGGCGAAAGGCCTCGACGTCGAGCTGCAGAACTCGAAGGGCTCGGGCGACTCCATCGCCAAGGTCGACACGAACCGCGCCGATGTCGGGCTGGCGGATGCCGT
>JBGOTH010000022.1:0-13855 GCA_041476345.1 Methylomirabilia bacterium | reverse complement strand
CTGGGTTTCGGCGATGCCGAGGGCGAGCTCGCGCTGGCGCCTCATTCGTTGCTCCCGCTCGAGATGGGTCCGGAATTGCCCGGCGAGCGCGACGTGATCTTCGGGCTCACGATCGACGACGAGCAGTGCGGCCAGGAGCCCGCGGCTCGCGTCGTCAGGAAGGTCGGTCATGAACGCCTCGGCCTCCGCCTCCGGGCGCGCCTTGAGCGCGACGACCACGTGGCGCAGGCGCTCGTCGCGGACGTCGGACGGATCGAGGAGCGCCAGGAGCTCGACCCGCGCGTCCTTCTCGTGGAGAAGGAACTCGACGAGGTCCTTCTCGCGCGTCGTCGACCCCGATCCCGCGCGTGCGCTCTCCTTGCGCGGCGTCGCGCTCGCGCTCGGCTTGCGCAGCGCCGACTGGAGCTTCTGGGCCTCGATCCACAGCTGGGTGGGATCGACGCCGAGCTTGCGCGCCGCCTCACGTGACAGCGAGGCCGCCTCCTGCGCATCGGGCACCTTGGCGAGCAGCAGCGCGGCGCGCGTGAAGGCGTTGGCGCGTGCCCGCGGTCCGCTGCCGCCGTCCTCGTCGGCGATCACCCGATCCAGCGCGTAGGCGAGGAGGCTGCGCGACTGCTCGATCCGCTCGGCAAAGGCGGCGGCGCCTTCCGCGCGCAGGAACGTATCGGGATCGTGGCCGGCAGGAAGCAGGGCGACCTTCACCCGCAGCGCCCCCGGCGACTCGAAGCTCCCCGAGCGATTGACGGCCCAGGCCGAGCCGCCCGTCGTCGGCTCGAGCAGCTGCTCCGCGCGCTCCGCGGCTTTCTGGCCGGCCGCATCGGCGTCGAAGAACGTCACGACTTCCTCGCAGTAGCGGTGAAGGAGGCCGAGCTGGACCGCGGTGAACGCGGTGCCCAGCGCGGCGACGGTTTCCGTGAACCCGTACTGATGGGCCATCAGGCAGTCGACGTACCCCTCGACGAGGAGCGCGCGATTCTTGGCACGGATCGACTCGCGGGCCATGTCCGCCGCGTAGAGGAGATTGCCCTTGGTGTAGAGCGGCGTCTCCGGCGAGTTCAGGTACTTCGGCTGCTCGTCGCCGAACGCGCGCCCCCCGAAGGCGACGATGCGCCCTTGCAGGTCGCGGATCGCGAACATGAGGCGCCCGCGGAAGCGATCGTAGACGCCGGGGTTGTTCTCGCGCTTGATCACGAGCCCGGCGCTCAGCAGCACATCCTCGTTCACGTGCTCGGCGCGCATGAAGTCGCGGAGGTTGTCCCACCCTTCGGGTGCGTAGCCGAGCATGAAGCGTCTCGCGACCTCGGGATCGACGCCCCGTCCCTCGAGATACGTGCGGGCGCGCGCGCCGCCGGGCTTCGTGAGCGCCTCGGTGTAGAAGCGTCCGGCAAGCTCCATCGCCTGCAGCAGCTCTTCGCGGCCCGAGTCGCCGGCGGCCCGCTCGTCGGGCAGGGCCACGCCGGCCTGCTTGGCCAGCGTGCGCACCGCCTCGGGGAACGTAAGCTTGTCCTGGCGCATCAGGAAGCCGAACGCGTCGCCGCCCACGCCGCAGCCGAAGCAGTGGAAGATGCCCTTCTTGGGATTGACCATGAACGAGGGCGTCTTCTCGCCGTGGAAGGGACAGAGACCCTTCCAGTTCACGCCGGACTTCTTCAGATTCACGAATCGGCCGACCAGGTCGACGATGTCGACCCCCCCGCGGATCTCGTCCAGCACACTCGTCGAATACGTCGCCATCAGCTCAGCTCACCTTCAGCGTGGCGACGGTCGCACCGCCGCCGCCTTCCGACGGCTCGCCGTCGCGGAAGGAGCCGACGAGAGGATGCGCGGCAAGCAGGTCCCGCACGGCCTTCCGCAAGGCACCGGTACCCTTGCCGTGGACGAAGCGCACGCGGCCGAGCCCGGCGAGGAACGCATCGTCGAGATAGCGCGCGACGAGGTCACGCGCTTCGTCGGTCGTGCGGCCGATCAAGTGCAGCTCCGCGTTAGGGGTGGCCTTGTCGGGAACGGTGATCCGCGCGCCGCGACGGGAAGTCGACGCGGGCACAGCCGGGGCGGTGGTGAGGCGCAAAGCGAGGAGAGGCACGCGCACCGTAATGGTGCCAGAGCGGACGGTCGCTGTCGATCCCGTGATCGCGAGGACCTCGCCGTGGACGCCGAGGTGGTCGGCGCGCACGTGCGTGCCCGCCCTGATCTCGTTGGGCTCCGTCGGCGCCGGGAGAGGCGCCGCCACCGCGAGGCGTGCTGCCGCGTCGGTGACGCGTTGCCGGCTGTCCTTCAGCGTGTCGCGCGATCGATCGGTGCGCCGGAGCCGCTCCCACTCCGCGTTGATGGCGCGCTTGATCTCGGCCACCATGGTGGTGGCCTCGGCGCGGGCTCCCGCCAGAAGCTCCTCGGCGCGCCCGCGCGCGTTCGTCTCCGTCTCCCGGGCGGCGGCGAGCCGGGCGACCGCCTCCTGCTCGCGCCGCTCGATGGCGAGCGTGCGCTCGGCCTCGCTCCGTGTGTGCTCGTCGAGCCACGCGAGCAGCTCGGACATCCGCGCCTGCTGCGCCGAGCGATGGCTCTGGGCGCGCGCGATCAGGGCCGGTCCGAGACCGAGTCGCGCCGCGATGGACAGCGCGTAGCTCTGGCCCGGCTGACCGTAGCGGAGACGGAACGTCGGAGCGAGCGTGGCCGCGTCGAACTCCACGGAGGCGTTGCGGGCCCGCGGGTGCGTGCTCGCGAAGGCCTTGAGGGGCTCGAGGTGTGTCGTGGCGACGACCAGGGCGCCGCGCGCGTCGAGCTCCTCGAGAATCGCCTGGGCGAGGGCGGCGCCTTCGTCGGGATCGGTGCCGGCACCCAGCTCGTCGAGGAGGACCAGCGAGCGATCGTCGACGTCCGCGATGATCTCGCGGACCTGTTTCACGAACGCGGAGAAAGTGGACAGGTTCTCGCTGACGCTCTGGTCGTCCCCGATGATCGCGAACAGCCTCGATACCAGCGGCAGGCTCGCGCCCTCGGCCGCGGGGATGTGGCAGCCGACCTGCGCCATCAGCACGAACAGCGCGAGCGTCTTTAGGGCGATCGTCTTGCCGCCCGCGTTGGGGCCGGTGATGAGCAGAAGCGGGCGGTCATCGCCGAGCCGGAGCTCGACGGGGACCACCGGCCGGTCGGCGTCGCGCCACCACTGGGCGAGCAGCAGCGGATGGCGAGCGGCCGTCACCGCGACGATCCGGGCTTCCGACACCTGGGGCTCGATCGCCTCCATGCGCTCGGCGGCTTGCGCGCGGGCGATGATCCAGTCGATCGCGCCGAGGACGTCCACGAGCGTGGCGAGTTCGTCGACGCGGGCGCGGACTGCGTCGGTCAGCTCGGCGAGGACCCGCGCGATCTCCGCCTCCTCGTCGCGGAGCCGCTGCGCGAGGTCGTTGTTCGCGTCGACGACGCTGTCCGGCTCGACGAAGAGCGTCTGGCCGCTCTGGGAGCGATCGTGGACGATGCCCCGCACCCGGGCGCGGGCCTCCGCGCGCACGGGTACCACGTAGCGTCCGTGCCGCACGGTGACGTAGCGCTCCGCGAACACACGCTCCGCGTCCGGGTTCTCCCACAGCCTCTCGAGGTCGCGGACGATGCGATGGCGCCGCTCGATGATCTCGCGACGGATCTGTGTGAGACGACGGCTCGCCCGATCGGTGATCGCGCCGTCGTCGTCGAGGCAGCGCCGGAGGAGATCGTGAAGATCCGCGAGCGCCGGGAGCGCGGCGGCGCGTGCGCTCAGCCCGGGCGCGAACGCCGCGATGCCGCGCGCCCACGAAGAGACGGCGCGCGCGGTCTCGAGCACGGGGATCAGCTGGACCAATTCGGCGCCGTCGAGCACGGCGCCTTCCGCGCGGCAGCGATCGAGCGCAAGGCGAACGTCAGGAACATTCTCGAGGGGCGGTGAACCAACGCGGGTGAGCGCCGCCCGGGCTTCGCGCGTAAGTGCCAACTCCGTGCGGACGGCGGCGAGATCGGTGAGGGGAGACGCCCCGACGGCCCGTTCGCGCCCCATCACGGTGCGGGCCTCACGGGCCAGAAGGTCCCGCACCCCGTCCCACTCGATGCCGCGGCCCCAGATCCGGCCTGACTCCATCCTTCGCCTCATCGCCTCCCGCCAGAAACCTGCGGGAGGACCGGCGGTACTGTCAGGAGTACTGCCGCGGCTAATCGGACATCCGCTCGCGGCGCTTGGCCTTCTTGCGTGCTGCGAGCGCCTTGCGCTTGCGACGAACGCTGGGCTTTTCGTAGTGCTGACGCTTCTTGAACTCAGACAGGAGCCCGGCTTTTTCGCACTGCTTCTTGAAGCGCTTGAGCGCGCTTTCGAAGGATTCGTCGGGCTCAAGGATGACCTTGGTCACTGGCTCGCCCCCTCCAGGCACCGGCCCTAAGAATAAACGACAACTGTATACCACGTGACCCACGCACCGGCAATCGGTCGCGGGGCGCCCGCGGGCTCTCCCGCTAACGCGCCCGATCGACGAGGTCGAGGATGCGATCGGCGGCGGTCTCGACCGCCTGCTCCACGACGGGAAGCTCGTCGGGCTCGAACGTCGTCAGGACGTGGTCGGCGACGTCGTGCTTCTGCGCCGGGCGGCCGATCCCGATTTTCACGCGCCGGATATCTTCGGTTCCGAGTGAAGCGATGATCGAGCGCACCCCGTTGTGGCCACCGGCGCTTCCACGCATCCGCACGCGCACCTTGCCGAGATCCATGTCGATATCGTCGTACACGAGGATGAGCTCGTCGGCGGTGGTACCGGTCCGCCGCAGCGCGGCCGCCACGACGGGGCCGCTCACGTTCATGAAGCGCTGAGGCTTGACGAGGTCGATCGGCTCGTGGCGCCACTGCGCGTGAGCGATGAGGCCGCCGCCCTCGCGTCGCCAGGCCTTGTGCAGGCGCGCCGCGAGGAGATCGAGTACGCGGTGCCCGACGTTGTGGCGTGTGTCGCGGTACTCGGGGCCCGGATTTCCCAGTCCAACGATGACCTGGGACATCCGGGTCCCTCGTGCCTACTTCTTCGCCGCGGGCTTCTTGCCTTCCTCGGGAGCCGCCTCTTCCTTCGGCTTGCGCTCCGTGAGCACTTCGGGCTCCGCCGTTGTCGTCGCGGCCGCCACCACCGGTGCCGCAACCTCCTCCGCCATCGGCGGGGAGACGGTGGCGATGGCCTGGCCGGGGTCGTTCAGGATTCGGACACCTTCGGGGGCGACGAGATCACTCACCGTGAGCACGTCGCCGATCGCGAGCTGCGAGACGTCCGCATCGATACGCTCGGGAATGTTCCCGGGCAGGCACGAGATCTCGAGCTCGTGGAGCACGAGGCTGAGAATGCCCTTCGTGTCCTTCACACCGATGGCCTCACCGGCGGGGTGCACGGCGACGCGCACGGTGATCGCGCGGTCCGGGGACACCTCTTGGAGGTCGAGGTGCACGAGGTCCTCGGAGACGGGATCGAATTGCATGTCGCGGATGATGGCCATCCGCGCGGCGCCGCCGCCGTCGAACTTCAGGTTCAAGAGCTGCGTGGTGCCCTCGTGGCCGTGGATCATCTTCAGGACCGACTTCGGGTCGACCGAGATCGACTGCGGGGAGGCGCCCCCGTAGAGGACGGCAGGGATCCGCCCTTCGCGGCGCAACCGCTTGGCCGCCTGCTTGCCCCGACTGTCCCTCTGCGTGACCGTCAATTCCTGCATCGGCATGGCTGACTCGCTCCTTACGCTGCTATACGAATAGAGTAGAAACGGATTCCTCGTCGTGGATCCGGCGAATCGCTTCACCGAGCAGCGGTGCGACCGTCAGCACGGTCATCGTCGGCAGCCGCTTCTCCGGCAAGAGAGGAATCGAATTGGTGAGGACGATCTCCTCGATCGGCGCGGCCTTCAGGCGCTCCACGGCGGGGCCGGACAGCACGGCATGCACGCCGCCCGCGATGATCCGGCGCGCGCCCTCGCGCTCGAGCGCGCTCACGGCCTGGACGAGCGTGCCCCCCGTGTCGATCATGTCGTCGATGACGATCGCGTCCTTGTCCTTGACGTCCCCGATCAGATGCATCACGACCGCGACGTTCGGCCCGTCACGCCGCTTGTCGATGATGGCGAGGCTCGCGTTGAGACGCTTGGCGATGGCGCGTGCGCGCTCCACGCCCCCCGCGTCAGGGGCCACGATCACCGGATCGCGCAGGGTTTTCTTGCTCAGGTAGTCGACGATGACCGGCGGGCCTGCGAACAGGTGGTCCACCGGCATGTTGAAGAATCCCTGGATCTGCCCGGCGTGCAGGTCGAGTGCGAGCACGCGGTGGACGCCGGCGGCGGCGAGGAGGTCGGCCACCAGCTTCGCCGTGATCGGCACGCGGCCCTGCACTTTGCGGTCCTGGCGCGCATACCCGTAGTACGGCAGCACGGCCGTGATGCGTCCGGCCGACGCGCGCTTGAACGCGTCGATCATGACGAGCAGCTCCATCAGGTTGTCGTTCACGGGTGGGCAGGTCGGTTGCACGACGAAGACGTCCGAGCCGCGGACGTTCTCGTTGATCTGCACGAAGACCTCGCCGTCCGAGAAGCGCGTCACGTCGGCGTCGCCGACGGGCAGCTTGAGGTATTGCGCGATCTCGGCCACCAGCGCGCGGTGCGCGTTGCCGGAGAAGAGCTTCAGCTCTTTCATCGTCGCCGTCCGCCTCGCTGTTCGTTGGTTGGGGCGGGAGGATTCGAACCTCCGAATACGGGAGCCAAAGTCCCGCGCCTTGCCGCTTGGCCACGCCCCATCGAACCCCCGCCTTCACCTTGACGGCCCACGGCCGTCAAACGACTATGCCGCCCGAATCCGTACGGCCGGACCGCTCACGCTGCGTACCGCCCAGCATTCCCACGACGCCCTCGACAGGCGCGCCCGAATCTGGCGCGCCTGCTCGAACGAGCGCGCGATTCCGAACACCGTCGGCCCGCTGCCCGACATCAGAGCGCCGAGGGCGCCCGCGGCGATGAGCGCCGCGCGCATCCGCATCAGCTCGGGGCTCATCCCCGCCGCGGCGGCCTCCAGCCCATTGTAGAGGCTCGCGGCCACTCGAGCAGGTCTCCGCGTGCGGAGCGCGTCCGCCATCGTCCGCGCCCGCGCCCCGCTCGAATACATCGGCGGTGTCATTCGCCCGTACACGGCCGCGGTGCTGAGCGGCGTTCCGGGATTCACCAGAACGAGCGCCAGCGGCATTCCCGCCATGGCGACGAGCCGCTCACCCCGTCCGGTTCCGAGCGCGACGCCCCCCTTGAGGAAGAACGGGACATCCATCCCGAGCGTTTCGGCCACCTCGCCGAGCCGTGCGAACGACCAGCGCAAGTTCCACAGACGATTCAACCCGAGGAGAACGGCGGCCGCGTCGGACGACCCGCCGCCGAGGCCCGCCGCCACCGGGATCCGCTTGTCGAGGACGATCCGCACTCCGCGATCGACCGTTGCCGCTTCGCGCAGCGCCGCCGCGGCTCGCAGCGCTAGATTTCCTCCGTCCGCGGGAACCTGAGCCGACGTCGTGGTCAGCGCCAACTCGTCAGCGTCCTCGAGAACCAGCCGATCGGCGAGATCGACGGTTTGCATGACCGTCGCGAGCTCGTGGTAGCCGTCGGCGCGCTTGCCCAGAACCTCGAGCGCGAGATTCACCTTGGCCGCCGCGGTCAGACTCAAGCGTCGGCCACGTTTCGACCGGATCGGCAAGGCACCGTAGGCTAGCACGCAGCCGTCGCGAGCGTCAACGGATCGGCCGTATTTTCGCGCCTTTGGGCGGCGTGAAAGCGAATCGCTCAGACTCGATGCCGGCGTTGAACGCGGGATTTTCGTAGCGCACCGTGCTCTGGATCAGGCCCATGCCGGCCGTCACGTCGAATCCGGTCATCACGCCGTCGGCCGTGCGGCGAAAGACGATGCGCGCGTCGCCCCGACCCCCGGAGATCTGAAGCTGTCGCGCGATACCGGTTGCGAGATCCATCCAGACGCGGACCGTGTTGACGGCACCGACGAGATTGATCGACGGGCCGTCGGCATCCGGCGGAAGAACTTCGGCCTCGCGCAGATCGCGCGGTGGCGCGGGTCGACCGGCGAGCACTCCCACGAGATCCTCGGGCTCGAACGGCAGACTGAGCAGCTGCGCCGCCGCCTCCGCCGTCGCCGGACCAACCGTCGCCTCGTCGTTGGTCGCGTCGTACGCCGTGATCTGTCCCTCGTGGACCGTGGTCACCAGCAGTGGTGAGCCAAGCGGCGACAGCGCTTCGAACCGCACGGAGGCCGGCGTTTTCGCGAGGATCACGGCGCGCACGCGAAAGCGCTCGGTGCCGCGCTGCGCGAGCACGTCGGCGAGCGTGCGGAGATCGGAGAACTCACGCCCGCGCTCGGTGAGCAGGCCGACCACGCGGCGTCCCTCGGGGGCAATGGCCACGCGCGGAGTTGGGGGAGCGATGGCGCACCCGGCGGCGACGAGCGCCGCCAGGAGTGCGCTACTGAGAAGCCTTCGTGCGATCACTCTTGGCCCGGCCGCGACGGTTCTGCAGGTCGTCGAGTTTTTTCTTCACTCCGTCGGCAGCGGGGTCGAGCTTGAGCGCCCTCTCCCACACGACCACGGCGTCGGAGTCGAGGCCGTTCTTCATATAGGCGTCGCCGAGATGCTCGAGGATGACGGGATCGTCCTTGGCGCGTTCCACCGCGCGCTTCAGCTCGCGAAGGGCGTCGCCGTATTTCCCCTGCTGGTAATACGCCCAGCCCAGGCTGTCGATGAAGTAGCCGTTCTCCGGCTCCAGATCGAGGGCCTTGGCGATGAGCTTCACGGCCTCCTCGAGGTTCTGGCCCTTCTCCACGTACATGTAGCCCACGTAGTTGTAGGCCTCGGCGTGGGCCGGGTCGAGGGAGATCACGCGACGGAAGGCGCCGACGGCGTCGTCGAACTTCCCCTGCTTCTCGAACACGACGCCGAGCTGGAAGTGCAGCTCCTTCTGCTTGTCGTCGAGGGAGAGTCCTTCCCGCAGCGTCTCGATGGCGCGGTCGTACTGCTTGGCGCGGAAGTAGGCGGTGCCGAGATAGAGGAACAGCTCGGGCTTCTTCGGCTCGAGGTTCACCGCCTCCTGAAGGACAGCGATGGCTTCGTCATAACGCTTGGCCCGTCCATGCAAGAAGCCAAGCTGGATTCGTGCGTCGACCGATCGCGGATCGGCGCGCAAGATGCGCTCGAGCTCCGCGCGCGCGTCGGCGTCCTTGCCGCCGTCCATGTAGGTGGTGGCGAGGAAATAGCGGGCGCGCAGGTTCCCCGGCTCGAGCGCGAGCACGCGGCCGAACGCGTCGATCGCCGGGTCCCATTGCTTCTGCTCGTAGTACACCGCGCCGAGCTTCATCCACAGGCGGGGGTCGCGGGGCGAGGCCTCGGCGAGGGCCTCGATTTCCGACCGCGCTTCCTCGAAGCGGCCGAGGCGGATCAGCAGATCGCCCAGATGCTCGACGAAGGCGGGATTCTCGGGATTTGCGCGGGCCGCGCGCCGGTAGACGTCGATCGCGGCCTCGGGATTGTGGCGCTGCTCGTGGACGTAGCCGAGCGCCGTCCACGCACCGTCATGGTCCGGATCCAGCTCCACGGCTTTGGACAGCCGCGCGACGGCGTCGTCCCACGCCTCCGACTCGATCGCGAGGCGGCCGAGGAGGAACTGCGCCTGGGCCGAGCGCGGGTAGTGATCGGCGAGACGCAGGAGCACGGCGCGGGCGCGCTCGAACTGCTTCTGTTCGACCTGATAGCGCGCGAGCGTCAGGTACGCCTCTTCGGCGTCCGGCTTGAGCTTGATCAGGCTCTCGAGCTCCGCCTCCGCCTCCGGCCACTTCTTCTGCGCGCGGAGCAGCTCGGCAAGCGCGAGATGCGGCGCCGTCTGATCGGGCGCGAGCTCGACGGCGCGTCGTGCGGCCTGCGCGGCCTCGGCTGACGAATCGGTGCGTGCGAGCCACTGCGCGAGCTGCGTCCAGAGGAGCGCCGAGTCGGGATCGCGCTTGATGGCTTCGCGTAGCGGCTCCAGCGCTTCTTTGAAGCGCCCGCCCTGGACCATGAACTGTGCCAGCGCATAGAAGTAGTAGGCATCGCTCCTGGCGTCCGGCGCGACGACCATGCGCTGCGGCGCGTCCTCGAGCATGCCGGGCGAGGTGGCCGTTGACGTGGCGCAGCCAGCCGCAACGACGCCGGCCACGAGGACAGACACGGCACCCGAAATGCGCGGGATCTTCACACGCCACCCCTTGACGACCCATGGCCGTCGACTGCCTCGACCGTCACATGGCTTGGTGATCGCGGAAAGCGTCGCGCGGTGACCATCAGGTGCCGCGCGGCCTCGGCGAGACTCGCGTCGGCGATCGCCGCCGTCGCGGCATCGATCTCGGCGTGATCGTCGGCCGTGAGCGAGACCGGTCGCGGCGGAGGCGCGCCGGTCGTCGCCGTCTCCGTCGACAGCGTCCCGAGCGTGAGCCGCAACGCCCGCACGTTCGGAAACCGCGCACGAACCTTCGCGGTCAGCTCGGCTTCGCGCAACGTCAGCTCGTGCAGCCACGGCGAGTTGTCGACGACGATGCGGAGCGTGCCGCCGCTCAAGCCATCCGGGTGCGTGCGTCGCGCGCCGTCACGCCCGACGATCGATGTCCATGCGCGGCGGATGTGAAGCTCGAGAAGTCGCTCGGAGATCTGGGGCAGTGCGCTGGACAACAGATCGCCCACTGCGCGGGGCGCCGGCCTCTTCATGGTTTTCTATCATACTCCCCGTCGCGAAACTGTCGCCACCCGTGGACAAATTGACTCGCTCTCAACCGACCCTTATATTTCGAACTGTTATGGCAAAACCCCGGCGCGGCGACGCCGTTAGTGTCTCCATCGACGACCTCGCCTTCGGTGGGGAAGGTGTCGGCCGCATCGACGGATACGTCATCTTCGTTCGAGGCGGTATCCCCGGTGACCAGCTACGGGTGCGCATCTCCGAAGCGCGCGCGCGGTTCGGCCGCGGCGTGATCGAGGCGATCGAAGCGCCGGCCCCCGAGCGCGTCGAGGCGCCGTGCCCCTATTTCGGACGGTGCGGCGGCTGCCGCTTGCAGCACGTCGCGTATCCCGCGCAGCTCGCGTTCAAGGAAAAGCAGGTGCGCGATTGCCTGGAGCGCATCGGCGGACTGCCGCCGTTCGAAATGCGGCCGATCCTGGCCGCGCCGGAGCCCTACGGGTATCGCAACAAGATGGAGTTCACGGTGGTGCCGTCGTCGGCGGGCCCAGCCCTCGGTCTGCACGAAGCGGATCGCTACGACGTCGTGCTCGACATCGATCGCTGCCTGCTGCAGTCCGAAGTCATGAACTCGCTCCTCGCGGAGACGCGGACCCTGGTGCGTCGCGACGGGATCAGCGTGTACGAGACGGCCCCGGACGGGGAGGGACAGGGCCTGCTGCGCTTCGTGACGCTTCGTGAAGGACGTCGCACGGGTCAGGCGATGGTGAACTTCGTCGCGGCGGCGCCGGACATCGAGACCCTGAGCCCGATCGCCGCAGAGCTCCGCGCCCGCGTACCCGCGACGGCGAGTGTCGTGCTCAACGTCAACGCAAAGAAGGCGAGCGTGGCGGTCGGGACGGAGGAGCATCTTCTCCTCGGACGAGACACCATCACGGAGTCCCTCGGCGGGCTCGACTTCCAGATCTCCGCGAACTCGTTCTTCCAGACGAATACCGTACAGGCTGAACGACTCTTCGGCCTCGTCGAGGAGGCGTGCGCGCTGACCGGCACCGAGACGGTCATCGACCTGTACTCCGGCACGGGCGCGATCAGTCTGCAGCTCGCGCGGGAAAGCCGCCACGTGTATGGCGTCGAGCTGGCGCCGGCGGCGGTCGCCGATGCCATCCGCAACGCGCGGGCGAACTCGATCGTGAACTGTACGTTCCTCGCGGGGGAGGTTCGGCACGTCCTTCCCGATCTTCTTCGGCGGGGCGTTCGCGCCGAGGTGGTGGTGGCGGACCCGCCGCGCGCCGGCTTTCACCCGAAAGCCCTCAGTGCGTTGGCCGAGCTCGCGCCCGCGCGGCTCGTCTACGTGTCGTGCAATCCGGCGACGCTCGCCCGTGACGTCGGCGACCTCGTGCGCCGGGGTTACGTTCTCGAGTGGGTACAGCCCGTCGACATGTTTCCCCAGACGCCGCACATCGAAGCCGTCGCGCGTCTGCGGCGGGCATGAAGGTCTACCTCGTCCGGCGATTCCTGCAGTCGCTTCTCGTGCTGCTCGGCGTCTCCTTCGTCGTCTTCGGCATCCTGTACCTCACGGGTGATCCCGCGCTCGTTCTGATGCCGCCGGATGCCACCATCGAGGACATCGCGAAATTCCGGGAGCAGATGGGCTTCAACGATCCGTTCCTCGTGCAGTACGGGCGCTTCCTGTCCGGCGCGCTGCGCGGCGACTTCGGTCAGTCGGTGCGTCACGGAGAGCCGGCGTTCGCCCTCGTCATGGAGCGGATGCCGGCGACGTTCGAGTTGTCGGGAGCGGCGCTCCTCGTCGCGCTGTCCCTGGCGATCCCCGCCGGCATCGTCTCCGCGGTCCGGCGCAACTCCCTCGTGGACTACGTCTCCACGGTCGTCGCGCTCCTCGGGCAGTCGATGCCGACGTTCTGGCTCGGCATCATGTTGATCCTGCTGTTCTCGGTGCAGCTGAACGTCCTGCCGTCGTCGGGGCGCGGCGGCTGGCAGCACATGCTGCTGCCCGCGGTGACGCTCGGGCTCTTCACCACCGCCCGCATCACGCGTCTCACGCGTTCGGGGATGCTCGAGGTCCTCAACCAGGACTACATCCGGACGGCCCGCGCCAAGGGTGTCGCGAACCCGCCGGTCGTGTGGAAACACGCGTTGAAGAATGCGGCCATCCCCATCGTGACCATCGTCGGCCTCGAGCTCGGGACCCTGCTCGGAGGCTCCGTGATCACGGAGACGATCTTCGCGTGGCCCGGCGTCGGCCGCCTCTCCGTCCAGGCGATCTACAACCGCGACTATCCGGTCGTGCAGGCGGCGGTCTTCATGCTTTCGGCAACGTTCGTCCTCGTGAATCTCGTCGTCGACATGCTGTACACGTATCTGGATCCACGGATCCGTCTACGGTGAGCACCGCCCTCCCAGCGATCGCCGCCGCCGGCGAGCAGTCGCCACCCCGCCGTGAGTGGCTCGTGTTTCTCGGCCGGCTCACGCGTCGCCGTACCGCGCTCTTCGGGCTCATCGTGGTCGCGGTCGTGATCCTCACCTCGGTGGCGGCGCCGTGGCTCACGCCGTTCGATCCCGTCGAGCAGGACATCGGTGAGCGACTCAAGCCCCCGGGCGCTCGTGACGCCGCGGCCCGACTCCATCCACTCGGCACGGATCACCTCGGTCGAGACCTGTTGGCGCGGGTGATCTACGGCGCGCAGCCGGCGCTCCTCGTCGGATTCGCGGCCGTGGTGATCTCCGGGGTGCTCGGCATGGCGGCCGGACTGCTCGGAGGCTACTTCGGAGGCTGGGTGGACGACGTGCTCATGCGGCTCGCGGACATCCAGCTCGCGTTTCCGTTCATCCTGCTCGCGATCGCCGTCATCGGCGTCCTCGGCCCGAGTCTCAGAACGATCATCGTCGTCATCGGCGTGTCGAGCTGGGTGGTCTATGCGCGGGTCGTGCGCGCGGCGGTCTTTTCGCTGCGCGAGCGTGAGTTCGTGCAGGCGGCGCAGGCGCTCGGCAGCCGCGACGGCCGCGTGCTCCTGCGGCATATCCTGCCGAACGCGCTCACGCCCTGGTTGGTGGTGGCCACGCTCGACATGGCGCGCGTCATCGTGATCGAGTCCGCGCTGTCGTTCCT
>JBGOTH010000021.1:0-13878 GCA_041476345.1 Methylomirabilia bacterium | reverse complement strand
GAGACGGACGGCTTCGTCAAGGTCGTCGCCGACAAGGCGACGGGCGAGATCCTCGGCGTCCACATCCTCGGGCCCGAGGCGACCGAGATCATCCACGAGTTCGCGGTCGGGCGAACGCTCGAAGCGACGCTCGAGGAGATCGTCCACACCATCCACGCGCACCCGACGCTGTCCGAAGCGGCGCTCGAAGCGACCCTCGCCGCGCTCGGCCAGGCGATCCATATCTAACCCGGAGGGGGACTGCGTCCCCCTTCCGGCGGTCGTCGCACGCCTTGCGGCGCGCTCCTTCCTGCCTCCCCCGCGGACAGGATTGCGGCGGCGAAGCCGCCGCTCGAACGCCGCCTCCTTCGCGTAGACTTCCGGCATGGATTTCGAACTGACCGATGCGCAGAAAGCGTTGCAGGTGCGGGCGCGCGAGCTCGCCGACACGGTCTTCGCCGGACGCGCCGCGCGATGGGACGCGCGCGAAGAATATCCCTGGGACAACGTGAAGGACCTCGTGGCCGCCGGGTTCATGGGCATGACGATCCCGCGCGAGTACGGCGGCGGCGACACGCCCATCCTCGACGTGATTCTCGTGATCGAAGAGATCGCCCGCGCGTGCGGCGTGACGGCGCGCATCGTCGTCGAAGGCAACCTCGGCGTCGTCGGCGCGCTTCGCGCCTACGGTAGCGAGGCCCAGAAGCGGCGCTACTTCCCGTGGGTCGTGCAGGACGGCGAGAAGCCGGCGATCGCGATCACCGAGGTCGAGGCGGGATCCGCCGCCACCGATCTCGCGACGCACGCCGACGAAGCGCCGGAGGGCTGGCGGCTTACCGGACACAAGCGGTACATCACCGGGGCCGGGACCTCACGCCTCTATCTCGTCTACACGCGTTTCGGCGGGCGCCCGGGCGCCGCCGGCGTCGGCGGGATCTTCGTCGAGCGCGACACGCCCGGGTTTCGACTCGGCCACCGCGAGCTGATGATGGGGCTCCGCGGCATTCCCGAGGGCGAGCTGCACTTCGAAGGTTGCACGTTGCCGCAGGAAAACGTGCTCGTCGGTCCGGGCGACGGCTTCAAGAAGCTCATGGCCGCGTACAACGGCCAGCGGCTCGGCGCCGCCACCGTCGCGCTCGGCCTCGCGCAGGGCGCGTACGAGAAGGCGCTCGCCTACGTGATGGAGCGCAAGCAATTCGGCCGCCCCATCGCCGAATTCCAGGGACTGCGCTGGAAGCTCGCCGACATGGCGATCAAGATCGACGCCGCGCGCTTGCTGATCCACCGCGCGGCCGCGCGCGCCGGCCGCGGGTTCCCCGATGCGCTGGAGGCGGCCAAGGCGAAGACCTTCGCCGCCGAGACCGCGCAGCAGGTGACCAGCGAGGCGTTGCAGCTGCACGGTGCCGCGGGCTACGGACGGAGCCTGCCGCTCGAGCGGATGATGCGGGATGCGCGGATGTTCGCGATCGGCGGCGGAACCCTGGAGATGATGCGGAACCTGATCGCGGATCGGATCCTGCCGACGCGCGCCAACTGGAGGGCGTGAGGGCGAGGGCGTCCTGGAGCCGCTAGTGCGGCTCCAGGAACGGTATCTTCACCGCGAGCAGGAACCCGTTGACCGTCATCAGTACGCCGACGGCGCCGAGCGCGAGTGACACGAACAGCATCTCGCGCGACGTCGCGAGGATGGCGACCGACGAGCACACGATCGCGATCTGGAGCAGCACCTCGGCGTAGTCGAAGTACGGGTCCTTGGTGCGATAGAGATCCCGTTCGTGCTCGATCGTCCGCGCTTTCTTCTCGATGTCCTTCTTCTCGGACGCCATGCGCTTCTCCTCGTCGGCGAAGCGCTTCGCGAGGGCGTCGACCTTCGCCCTCTCCGCGCCCTTGAGGGGACTCGGCTCGGCCAGCTGCGTCTCGAGCAGGATCTTGTTCGCGCGGCTCAAGTGCTCGCGGACGACCTTGGCCTGGTAGTAGGCCCACTGGTCGGAGGACTGCTGCTGCGCGAGCAGCATCTCCTTCATGGCGTATTTCCCGCCCAGGCCGGCGATCGCGAAGATCACCGCGTAGACCGCCGTGATGAACGCGACGCGCCGGCTGAACGAGCTTTCGGCATGCTCGCGGGGATCGGGCAGCTCGACCTCAGCCAAGGGTCGGGGGGTTCTTGCGCATCTCGTCGCGCATGGCCTCGCGGCCTGCCTCGAACGCGCCCATGAGTCGCTGCGTCTGCTCCTCGAAGAGCTCCCGGCTCTTGTCGAGCCACTCACCGGCCCGGCCCTGCGCCTCGGTCGCCAGCTCCTGGGCGCGTCGGGCCAGCTCGCTGCTGCGATCGCTGAGATAGCCGCGGTTCTCTTCTCCCGTGCGGGGCGTCAGGAGGAGCGCGGTGAGGCCGCCCAGCGTGGCGCCAAGCAGGAACCAGCCGAGATAACCGCCGCCGCCGCCGTCACGATCATTTGCCATGGTGGTTGCCTCCCTCTTTGCGAAGCCGAGATACGAACACGTCGAGCCCGCGCCGGATCGCGGCCGCGATCCCGACGATCTGCCCGGCGCGGGTGAGCCCGGCCACGGCGCTCACCACACGGCCCACTCCGTCGGCCGCATCGTGGACACGCTCGATCACGTCGCCCGCGCGCCGGAGATCGCGTGTCGCCTCCTGGGTGAGCGCGCGGGCATCGGACGTGAGTCCGCGCGCTTCTGTCGAAAGGGGCCCGAGCTCGCGCTCGACGATCGCGAGGACCGCTCCGGCGCGATCGACCGTGCGACGCGCGCTGAGAATAGCCAGAACCGCCGCGGTCGAGACGGCGACGGCGCATGCAGCGAGGACGAGTGCGAGCCAGCCAGCCATATGTGGAAATGCAATTATACTGTCGGAAGTCGCGATGTCCCTCCAGGAGCGTTTCGAGGAGCTGCACCGTCGTCAGGCCGAGGCTCTGCTGGGCGGCGGCGAGGACCGTGTCCGGCGTCAGCACAAGGCCGGAAAGAAAACGGCACGAGAGCGCCTCGATCTTCTCCTCGACCCGGGCTCTTTCAGCGAGATCGATAAGTTCGTCGTCCATCAGACGCAGGACTTCGGCATGGCGGAGCAACGGATCCCGGGTGATGGCGTGGTGACGGGATCGGGGCGCATCCACGGCCGTCCCGTGTTCGTGTTCGCCCAGGACTTCACGGTGTTCGGCGGCTCCCTCTCGGAGGCGTACGCGCGAAAGATCTGCAAGGTGATGGATCTGGCACTCAAGACGGGCACGCCGGTCGTCGGATTGAACGACTCCGGCGGGGCCAGGATCCAGGAAGGCGTCGTCTCCCTGGCGGGTTACGCCGACATCTTCCTCCGCAACACGCTCGCGTCCGGCGTGGTGCCGCAGATCTCGGCCGTCATGGGGCCGTGCGCCGGCGGCGCCGTGTATTCGCCCGCCATCACCGATTTCGTCCTGATGGTGAAGAACACCTCCTACATGTTCGTGACGGGTCCGGACGTCATTCGCGCGGTGACGCACGAAGAAGTTTCGGCGGAGGCGCTCGGCGGGGCGCTGACGCACGGGACGACCTCGGGCGTCGCGCACTTCGCGGCGGAGTCGGAGGAGGAGTGTCTCGCGCTGGTTCGCGAGCTCCTCAGCTTCGTTCCGCAGAACAATCTCGAGGACCCGCCCGTGCGGGCGACCGCGGATCCCGTCGACCGTCGTGACGAAGCGCTGCAGTCCGCGGTGCCGGATCAGCCGACCCGGCCCTACGACATGAAGACGATCATCGAGACGGTGCTCGACGATCGCTACTTCTTCGAGGTGCAGGCGGGGTTCGCGCCCAACATCATCATCGGTTTCGGGCGGTTGGGCGGCCGCCCGGTCGGCATCGTCGCCAACCAGCCCGCGCATCTCGCCGGCTGCCTCGACATCAACGCCTCCGTGAAGGCGGCGCGGTTCGTGCGCTTCTGCGATTGCTTCAACATTCCTCTCGTGACGTTCGTGGACGTGCCGGGCTTCCTGCCCGGCACGGCGCAGGAATTCGGCGGCGTCATCAAGCATGGCGCGAAGCTTCTCTACGCCTACTGCGAAGCGACGGTGCCGAAGCTCACCGTCATTACGCGGAAGGCCTACGGCGGCGCGTACGACGTCATGTCGTCGAAGCACATCCGCGGCGACGTCAACTTCGCGTATCCCACCGCGGAGATCGCGGTGATGGGCCCGGAGGGGGCGGTGAACATCCTCTACCGGCGCGAGATGGAGACCACGGCGGACGCCGCCGGCTTCCGCGACGCGAAGATCCGCGAGTACCGCGATAAATTCGCCAATCCGTACATCGCGGCCGAGCGCGGCTACATCGACGAAGTGATCGAGCCCCAGGACACGCGGGCACGGCTCTGCGCGGCGCTCGCGATCCTGCACGGCAAGCGCGACTCGAATCCTCCGAAGAAGCATGGGAACATGCCGCTATGAGCGGGCCGCGCGAGCGCGACGCTCTCTTTACGACGTCCTGGGGTGCGCCGCTTGCGCGTGTCTACGGGCCCGCGGACGTCCGCGTCGACCATGAGCCCGGTGCGCCGGGCGAGTTCCCGTTCACGCGCGGCGTCCAGCCCACCGGTCATCGCGGGCGTCTCTGGACGATGCGCCAGTACGCCGGGTTCGGCACGGCCGCGGAGACCAACAAGCGCTATCGCTTCCTGCTCGATCAGGGGCAGACAGGCTTGTCGGTCGCGTTCGACCTCCCGACGCAGATGGGGTACGACCCCGACGCGCCGCTCGCGCGGAGCGAGGTGGGCAAGGTCGGCGTGTCGATCGCCTCGGTCGAGGACATGCAGGACCTCTTCGAAGGCATCCCGCTCGATCGCGTCTCCACCTCGATGACGATCAACGCCACCGCGTCGATCCTCCTGGCCCTCTACGTGGTGGTGGCGCGGCGACAGGGCGTGGTACCGGCGAAGCTCTCGGGCACGGTGCAGAACGACATCCTCAAGGAATACATCGCGCGCGGGACCTACATTTTCCCGCCGACGCCGTCGATGCGGCTGATCACCGACATCTTCGGCTACTGCAAGGACGAGGTGCCGCGCTGGAACACGATCTCGATCTCCGGCTATCACATGCGAGAGGCGGGGTGCACGGCCGTCCAGGAGGTCGCGTTCACCCTCGCCAACGCCATCGCCTACGTGACGGCGGCGGTCAGGGCGGGGCTCGCCGTCGACGCCTTCGCGCCGCAGCTCTCGTTCTTCTTCAATGCCCACAACAACCTGCTCGAAGAAGTGGCGAAGTTTCGCGCGGCGCGGCGGCTCTGGGCGCGGATCATGCGCGATCGCTTCGGCGCGCGCGACCCCCGCGCGCAGGCCCTGCGCTTCCACGCGCAGACGGCCGGCAGCACGCTCACGGCCCAGCAGCCGGAGAACAACATCGTGCGCGTGGCCGTGCAGGCACTGGCCGCGGTCCTCGGCGGCTGCCAGTCCCTGCACACCAATTCCATGGACGAGGCCTTGTCGCTCCCCACCGAGAACGCGGTGCGGATCGCGTTGCGCACGCAGCAGATCCTCGCGTACGAGTCGGGCGTGGGCGACAGCGTCGACGGGCTCGGCGGGTCGTTCGCGGTGGAGCGCCTCACCGACGACATCGAGGCCGAAGCCGAGGTCTACCTCGAGAAGATCGACGACCTCGGCGGCTCCGTCGCCGCCATCGGCTTCATGCAGCACGAGATCCAGGACGCCGCCTATCGCTACCAGCGGGAGGTGGAGGACAAACGTCGCGTCGTCGTCGGCGTCAACGATTTCGTCACCGACGAGGCGCCGCCGGCCGATCTGTTTCATCTCGATGCCGGAGTGGGGGACGCGCTGCGCGCGCGCATCGCCCGGCTGCGTACGACCCGCGACGACGACCGTGCCGCGCGCGCGCTGGATGCGGTGGAGCGCGCGGCCAGGGGCACGGAGAACCTGATGCCGCGGCTCGTCGACGCGGTGGAGGCATCCGTGATGCTGGGGGAGATCTGCGACCGGTTGCGCGGCGTGTTCGGCGTGCATCAGCCGTCGGTGACGTTTTGAGGGCGCTCGGACGAGTGCTCGCGGGCGTCGCGCTCCTGACATTCGGGTGGGTGCCGGCCGCGCACGCCGGACTCGCCGACCGGATCGCCGCGACGTTCGGCGCGATGGCCGACGATCTCGTCAAGGCGTTCCTGCCGCTCGAAGGCTTCGTGCTCGATCGCGAGGACAACCAGCTCTATCTCGACATCGGCCAGGAGGCGGGCGCGCAGGTCGGCCAGGAGCTCACCGTGTTCAGAAAGGGCGAGGCGTTCCATCACCCCGTGACGGGCAAGCCCCTCGGACGCTATGAAGACGTGCTGGGCTATGCGCAAGTGCGTCGCGTCCTTCCGCGGCTCTCGGAGGCGGTGTTCATCCCGGTGCCGGGACAGCCCCAGCCCCGGCCCGAGGACGGTGTGCGGATCAGTCGTGGCCGCATCAAGGTCGCGGTCGCGCCGGTGCTCGATCTCACCGCGACCGACGCGGACGTGCGGCGCGTGCCGTATCTCTTCGCCACCATGCTCGAGCGGTCGAAGCGCTTCCAGGTCGCGGACCCGCTCGTCGTGAGCGACACGATCGCCAGCGAACACGTGCGCATCGAGGAGATCCTCGGTCGGCCCGAGCGGGCGATTCCGCTGGGCCAAACCCTGCAGGTCTCGGGATGGCTGGTGCCGATCCTCATCCGCCGTGGCACCACGACCTATCTCGACACGACGTGGGTGTCCGCGATTACCGGAACCGCCCTTTTCTCTCGCCGGGATGCGCTGCAGAACGTGGGATCCAGTGAAGAGCAGCGCTTCCCGTGGGAGCCGCTACCCGAGGATTGAGGGGGCGTGTGCTATGGTAGGTCGCGCATGAAGTACCTTCCGGGCGTGTGTCTCCTCCTCGCGGCGCTGGCTCTCACCGGATGCTCCGGGATGACCAACGTGGCACGCGAGCTCATGGGCATGCCGGCGGCCAGCGATCCGTCGATCGGCCTCAAGCCGGCGGAGACGCGCTGGCTCCTCGTCAAGAATCCGCGCTTCGGGGACGTCCCGAGCGAGCCGGAATACATCTGGGTCGAAGAGGACAAGGTCCCGACCACGATCGCGACGCTCATTCGTGGCGAGAAGGCGATCATCGCACCGCCGGAAGTCGTGGCGCGTTACGGGCCGCCACCGGGAAGCAGCAAGGTGAGCCCGCGCCAGGGCATCGCGATTCCGACCGAATCAGCCTCTCCCGCGATACCGTCCACGCGTGTCGCCGTCGCGCGGACGACGCCGGGCGCCGCGCCGGCAAACGGGCGCCTCGTCGCTCCCATGAAGCAAGGCCTCGTCCTCTTCGTCGACACCACACGCGTCGCCGTGGATTTGACGGCGGCCGACGGGATTCGTCCCGGCATGGTGCTGAGCCTTCGACGCGATCGCATCCCCATCGTCCATCCTGTCACCGGCGAGAGGCTCGGCGATCTCGACGAGGAAGTCGCGATTGCGCGCGTGACGGAGGTTCGTGAGAAGTTCTGCGTGGCGGAACTCCAGAGCGTGACGGCCGGCGCGGCGGTACAGGTCAAGGACCGCGTGGTCGCGAAGTAGCGCACGCGGCTCGTGGCCACTCCTACCCTCGAAGGACTCCTGAAGGAGCGCGTGGCACTCCTGGTCGGCGCCGACCTCGAAGCGGTCGAAGCGGAGATCCGACGCGAGCTGGCCTCACCCGTCGCCCTGATCCAGGAGATGGGCGGCTACATCGCGGCCGCCGGTGGCAAGCGGCTCCGACCGATTCTCCTCCTGATGGCGGCGCGACTCGCCGGCGCGAGAGGCGAGCGGCCCGTTCGGCTCGCGTGCGTGGTCGAGCTGCTCCACACCGCGACGCTGATCCACGACGACGTGGTCGACGAGGCGCCGCTCAGGCGGGGCCGGCCGTCGGCCAACGCGCGGTGGGGCGACGACGCCTCGGTCCTCGTGGGCGACCACCTCTATTCGAAATCGTTCGACCTCCTCGTGCGCGACAACGACCGCGCGGTGATGGAAACGCTGGCGCGGGCGACGGTCTCGATGACGGAAGCGGAAGTGTTCCAGCTCGAGCGCAAGCGCAGCGGCGTGACCACCGAGACCGACTACGTGCGGATCATCACGCAGAAGACCGCGTCGTTCATCTCGGCGTGCTGTCGGATCGGCGGGCTCCTCGGCCGCATTCCCGCCGAGCCGCTCGAGGCCCTCACGCGGTACGGTCTCGACATCGGCATCGCGTTCCAGATCTCCGACGATTCGCTGGACTTCGACGCCGATCAGGACCGGCTCGGCAAGGCCATCGGCGCGGATCTGCGCGAGGGCAAGCGCACGCTGCCGCTGATCGCGATGCTCGAGCGCGCGAAGCCCGCCGAGGTGGAGCGCGTGCGCGGGATGCTCCAACACGGGCTCCTCGGACCGGCGGAGATCGAGGAGATTCGCCGCCTCGTCCTCGCGTATGACGGCGTCGACTACGCGCGGGCGCGCGCGCACGCGTACGCGCGCGCGGCCAAGGTCGATCTCGAAGCGTTCCCGCCATCGCAGGAGCGGGACGTCCTGACGCTCGTCGCAGATTTCGTGGTCGACCGAGACCGCTGACGTGGCGGGAGCGGGCGCGGTCAGTCCGAGGACGACGACGGCGCCGACGAAGGGGACGAGGGAGCGGAGGAGCTGGTGGACGCGCTGTCGCTCGACGACGTGCTCTTCTCGGGACTGCTCTTCTCGGCGCCGCTCTTCTCTTTGGGAGCGGCCGGGCTGTTCGTGCCGCTCTTTTCGGACTCGAGGGCCTTCTTGCGCGCGGCTGAAGGATAGTCGGTGACGTACCAACCTCCGCCCTTCAGGATGAACGGCGCGGCCGAGAGCAGACGCCGGACGTGGCCGCCGCATACGTCGCAGGTGGTGAGAGAATCCTCCGAAATGCGCTGCTTGACTTCGAACTCGCGACCGCACCCGTCACAGTGATACTCGTACGTCGGCACGACTCGCACGCTACATGGGGAGGGACGACAGTGTCAAGGCGACGTCCCGTGCTCGGGCTGCTCGCGTTGCTCATGGCACTCGCGGGGTGTACGACGACGAACGCGCCGTCGACGGCGCGCCTCGAAGAGAACAAGGAGATGGCGGCGCTGCAGGCGCGCGCCGCCTACGAGCGCGGCCTCGGCTTCCTGAGCGAGGGAAAGACGGGCGCGGCGCTCACTGCGCTACAGGACGCGACGCGACTCGATCCGAGCACCGCGCTCTACGCGAACACGATGGGCGTCGTGCTACTGCAGGGGTTCCGTCAGGTCAACGCTGCGCTCGCGTGGTTCGCGCGCGCAGTCGAGCTCGATCCGAGCTACGGAGATGCCCAGCTGAATTTCGCCACGGCCCTCGCCGAGGGCGGCCAGTGGGAGCCTGCGGTGGAACGCTATCGCCTGGCATTGAGGCTACCGACTCTGACGGTCCCACACCGGGCCCACCAGAATCTAGGGGTCGCCCTCTACAACCTCAAGCGCTATCGGGAGGCGGAGGAGTCCCTCCGGTTTGCCCTAGATCTCGAGCCCCAAATGGTCGGCACGCACTACAACTTGGGGTTGGTGCTGCTTGCGGCGGGGCGGACCGACGAGGCCAAGGCAGCCTTCCGGCGGGAGCGGGAGCTTGGCCCGGAGTCAGTCTTCGGCCGGGCCGCGTCGGATCGCCTCAACGCGCTGGGAGATGGGGGGGGCTGAACGAGCCATTTTCGCTTGCCCCCGTGTGGAGTTTCGGTGTAGAAACTACGTGTTGCACGGAGTCCCGCAGGTGTTGTCGCTGCTGTTGCTGCTGCCCTGGATGTCGACGGTCTCGTTGTTGGATTCCCGCTGTTTAACAGCTCCACATGAGGAGGCGGTATGAGGAGAGCAGGTATCTTCCTCTTGGCCTTCATCGCGGTCGTCGCGATGACGGGCCCCGTGTCCGCGCAGCCGAAGGTGACCATCTCCGGCTTCGTAGACACCATGACCACGTACACACGCAACGTGTCCAACGTGGACAACAACTTCACGCGCTCGAGTGACACGGAATGGTATTCGCGCATTCGCGTGCGGCCGGACATCACGGCCGAAGTCGGAACGACGAAATTCGTTCTCGGCATGGAAATCGACGAGGTCTTCGGCCAGACCGGTAACTCCGGCGCGGGCACTTCCCTCGGCGGTACGGCAACGGGTGCCGCGGGCACCCAGGGCTCGTTCCCGCAGCGCTTCGGCTCGTCGGCCGGTTGGCAGCTGAACACGGACACCATGGGCGTGATCGAGATCAAGTGGGCATACACCGAGTTCGACATGCCCATCATCCCGATTCCGACTCGCTTCCGCATCGGTGCCCAGCCGTGGGAAGCGCAGTACAAGCTGGCCGTGCTTGCCAACGGCGACTTCGCGGGTATCCACATGACGAACCAGTGGAACCCGATGATCAAGACGAACTTCACGTACGCCCAGATCGAGGAGCAGAGCACGGGCGTGGGTGACGCGTTCATCCGTGGTGATGACTTCGCGATCATCACGAGCATCGAGGTCACGCCGTTCAAGGGGCTGGATATCCGGCCCATCTTCTCGTACGCGAACTTCCAGGGCGTGACGAGCGGCGCCTCCCGCCTGGCCAAGGGTGGTGTCGGCGCCGGTGCCGCTAACTTCCCGACGGGCAACACCGGGCTGAACCCGGCCGGGGTGGGAGCGTGCGCGGTCCCCGTCGGTGGCACGGCGGGCGCCCCGACGGGCGGCACGGGCTGCTTCTCGAGCAGCGCCATCGAAGACCGCTACACGGTGGGTGTCGATGCGCGCTGGCGGTTCGGACCGTTCTCGCTGGACCCGACCGTGTTCTATCAGTTCGGTAGCCGTGATCAGGTCGTGCCGCTCCAGAACGGCATGGTGAATGGGAACTTCAACACCCTGAAGCTCGATGCCTGGTTCGTGGACATCCGTGGTGGATGGCAGGCCGGTCCGCTGCTGCTCGAGGCCGCCGGTGTCTACACGACGGGTAACCGGGCGTCGGACCGGATCGACCTGAACGCGAGCCGGATCAAGTACTACCAGCCCATCAGCAATGACTCGTCGTACTTCGCGACGTGGGGTGAGCTGTGGGCCCTCAATATCGACTACTTCAACCAGGTTCACTACACCAACGGCGGCCTGAGCCCTGGGATCTCCATCGGGTACGACAAGTACGGTCTGATCCGATTTGGTACCAAGGCCAGTTATGCGCTGACGCCAGCCTTCACCGTTCGCGCGGCGTTCAACGCCCAATGGACGGCCGAGGGTGTCGATACGCAGACCAGCACGATCAACGCCGCCGGTGTTTCGCCATGCACGGCTGGCAACCCGACCGTCGCGGCTCTCAACTTCCCTGGGGCAGTCGCGGCCAACGGCCAGGCCGCCTGCACCCCGACCGGCAACGCGTCGTACCTCGGTAGCGAGATCAACGTCGGCTTCGTGTGGCGCTTCGTGCCGAACGTGGCGTTCGATGCTGTTTATGCCCACATGTGGGCCGGCAACGCGTTGGCCTCGCCCACCGCTCTCGACGCCAACACCGGTATCTCCCGCAACAACCGGAACCCGAAGGACGCCGATATGTTGGTCGCGCGGATTCGGTACAGCTTCTAGTAGCAGCAGTCGTAGCACAGGCGGGGCCCGGGGAACTCCCGGGCCCCGTCGTTTTTGGGTGATATAGTGCTCAACATGCCGCGTGCAGTTGCTTTCCTCGGAGTGGCGATCTCCGCCGTCCTCGCAGCAGCCATCGGCTTTGCTCAGACCTCAGCCCCGTCGTCGTCCGGGCCCGCGCTCTCGATCACCACGCTCGTCGATCAGATGATCGCGCTCTACCCTCAGCTTGAAGGCGACGTGGTCGAGGCCCAGGGGCCGGTGGTGACCATTTCGGTCGGGCGCAAGGCGGGAGCGCAAGCCGGGCTCGTGCTCGATGCCTTCCGCGAGGGCCGCGAGATCCATCATCCCAAGACCGGCGCCCTGCTTGGTAAGACCGAAGAGCCGCTGGGGCGGGTCGTCATCAGCCAGGTATTCGACGGCTACTCCCTGGCCACGGCGGACTCCCCGGCTGCCATCAAGTCGGGCGATCGGGTGCGCACGAGCGCCGCGCGCGTGAAGCTGGCGCTGCTGCCCCTCAAGGGCGCGGGCGTGCGCGATCTGCTGATCGAGGCCGCCACCAACGCGGTCTACGACGCCCTCAACCGCTCGGGGCGCTTCCAGCTTGGCTCGGGCGATCAGATCGCCGCCTGGCTCGCCCAGGAAAAGATCGGCACGGAGGAGTTTCTGGCTGGGCGCCGCGCCCGCGAGGCGCTCCAGCGCTTCAAGGTGGACAACGTCCTCGTCCTGCACTACACGATGGCGGAACGAAAGCCCTTTGTCGACGCACGCGTCTTCACGGCGTCGCGCAGCGAGGCGGCCCTGTCGACGGCGTTTTTCGTTCCCCCGAGCATCAAGGCGGCGCCGCGCGAGCAGTTCTCGTCCGGCGGCGCTCGGCCGGCGCCCGAGAAGAAGACGCAGTCGCTGCTCGCGCGCCTGCTGGGCATCGAATCCGATCGCAGCACGTACTCGAGCGGCGAGGGGGCGCTGGCGCTCAAGGAAGTCGCGCGCCTGAACTTCGCCATTACCGGCATGGACGTGTCCGGGGGCGCCGCCGACCAGATCCCGCGCATGGCCTTGAGCGACGGCGAGAAGCTCTACGTCTACAAGATCGTGAACCGCACGCTCGATCCCGAGTGGACGTACTACGCACGCTCGCTCGGCCGGGTGATCTCCGTGCAGCTCGCGGACGTCACCGGCGACGGCACGTTGAGCGTCGTGGCGAACCGGCACGATTCCAAGATCGGCATGAATTCTCTCATCGTCGGCCTGCGGGGCGGCAAGCCGACGGCCCTCGTCGACCAGGTCGACTCGATCCTCTATGCGGTCGACGAGCGTGGGACCGGGGTGAAGCAGACGCTCTGGAGCCAGCGGTACAAGCCCGCCGGCTTTTTCTTCCGCGGCTACGCCGACAAGGTGATCTTGCGTGACGGCTCGCTCTCGCGCGAACAGGCGGCGTCGGTCCCGGAAAGCTTTCGGGCGACGGGCGCCACCTTCGCCAACATCACCGGTAAGAACTCGCGGGCGCTCGTCTATATCGACGAGCAGAGTCGCCTCCGCATCACCTCCGGCACCGAGGAAGTGTGGCGATCGTCGACCCTCGTCGGCGGCAGCGGACCGAAGGTCGAAGTCGCGCGGCCCGAGATCGAATCGCGGGGCGGCGGCCGCAGCTACTTCTATTCGATGGAGCCCACGCCGCTGGCCGTCGACCTCGACGGTGACGGCATCGAGGAGATCATCGTTCCCCAGAACAAGGACGAAACCGGAACGATCGCCGTCGTGTACCGGAGTGCTGCGGGCATTCGCTTCCAGCAAGTGAACTCGGGCTTCGAAGGCATCATCGGCGGGTTCGGCGCCATCCCGGGCGAGGACGGTGGGGCCCCCACGCTCATCACCGCGGTCGTGCGCTACCGCAGCCTGCTCAAGGCGGCCGGTGAGACGCAGATCATCATGACCGTGGGGGACTGACCGTCCAGCCACGGCGTTCCCTGCGCGGCCGTCCGCGGCCGCTTCTCCCGCGCGAACCGTCTTCCCACGCGTTCGACTATTTTCACCACCGTCGGGATCGGTTTGGCAGACTGGTGCTCACGTCGTGAAAGAGTCAAGGCCGCACGCAACGCCGGCAAAAGGGATGCGCGATCTGCTCCCCGGGCAGGTCGCCACGCGCGACTGGGCGAGCGCCAGAATTCAGGAGGTCTACGCCTCGTACGGATTTACGCGGATCGACACGCCCGCCGTCGAGACCCTCACGGTGCTCCAGGGGGCGCAAGGAGGCGAGAACGAGAAGCTGATCTTCAAGATCATGAAGCGCGGTGAGAAGCTTTCCGCGTCGGAT
>JBGOTH010000020.1:0-14037 GCA_041476345.1 Methylomirabilia bacterium | reverse complement strand
GGGCGGCCGTCCTTCACGACACGCAGCGCGCGCCGGAGCGCCGGCCCCACGGCGTCGACGGCGTCGATCGGTCCTTCGGCGTGGACGCCGAATCCCTGCGCGATCTTCGCGAAGTCCGGCGGCGGATCGTCGATGCGGATGCCGATCACCTTGTTCTCCACCGGCCGCCCGCGCGCCTTCGCCACCGCGTCCTGGTGCTCCTCGTCGTTGCCGTACGTACGATTGTTGAACATGACGGTCAGGAGCGGGAGTCGATGATGCGCGGCCGTATAAAATGCGCTCGCGACGTACAGCAGATCGCCGTCGGCCTGCAGGTTGACGCAGACCTTCCCCGAGCCGCGATGCGCGAGCGTGACGCCGAGCGCCGCGGGCAGCCCATAGCCGAGACCGGCGCCGCCGCTGCCGCCGTAGCTCCGCGCGGGGTCCCAGTCCCAGAGGCGCCGCGCCCACCCTTTGCCGGTGCCGTTCGCGAGCACCCAGTCCTCGTCCTTGATGACGCCCCAGATCTCCGCGGCGAGGACGGACGGTGCGAGCGGCTTCGACGACCGCTCGAGCGTGACCGCCGCTTGCCATTCGGCGTGCAGCGCGGCGTGGCGTGTCGTAAGGCGCGCGGTGCGCGCGTCGCGTTCCGCGGATTGGTGATCGTGCTTCAGCCGGTCTTCGACGAGCGCGACGAGCGTCGGCAGCGTCCGCGCGGCATCGGCGGCGATGGGCAGATCGACCGGCGCGAGCGACTGGAACGTGTGCGCCCAGCTGCGGAAGGCGTAGTCCTCGAGCGAAATCGCGATCACGCGCGCGCTCTCGTTCACGAGACGCACCTCGCGCGTAGTGCGGTCCGTCTCGCCCAGCACGGCGAAGAAGCTCGTGACGTCGAGCGCGAGCACGACGTCAGCATCGGCGATCGCCTCGTGGCGCGCGCCCGTCATGTCGAGCGGGTGGCGGCTCGGCACGCTCGGTCGCCCTTGGTATTCGGCGCCGAGATCGATCATCGGCGCCGCGAGCCGCTCGGCGAGGCGGCAGAGCGTCGCCGTCGCCTCCGGACGGCGGCCGAGCCCTTCCGTCACGATGACCGGGAACCGCGCCTCGACGAGCCGGCGCGCGGCCTCGTCGAGCGCGCGCGGGTCGCCGTGCGGCGGCGCCGACGGCTCGAAGCGCGCCGGGTCGGGCAACGGAACGGGCCGGTCGAGTGACTGCTCCTGCAGCGCCGCGTCGAGACAGACATAGACGGGCCCTTGCGGTTCCGTCCGCGCGACGCGCCAGGCTCTCAGGATCGCTTCGGGAATCGCGCCGACGGTGGCGGGCTGGTCGTCGAGCTTGACGTAGTCGCGCACCTGGTTGCCCTGCACGAGCGCGGTGTGGATCCAGTCGATCCACGGACGCCGCTTCGTCGCGTCCATCGGCCCGCCGCCGCCGAGGACCAGAATGGGCGCGCGATCGCAGAACGCGTTGTAGATCGCCATGCTCGCGTGTTGGAGCCCGACGATGTCGTGCACGATGGCCGCCATCGGGCGGCCCTTCGCCTTGGCGTAGCCGTGTGCGAGCGCGACCGCGATCTCCTCGTGGGTGGTGAGGATGTGCTCCGGGCGCCGGTCGCCGTAGTTGACGAGCGAGTCGTGGAGGCCGCGATACGTGGCACCCGGGTTGATCGCGACGTGCTCGATACCGAGCGCGCGCAGGAGATCGACGACGAGATCCGAGCCGTACTGTGGCGGCATCGCCGGACTCTACCACCAACGCGTCGGCTGGCGAGGGGCCTCCGTCTGCTGCTAGAGTGCACCCATGACGCAGCCGTTCGAGCTCCGGAAGATCGGCCACGTGGTGCTCAACGTCACCGACCTCGACGCGTCGGTCCGCTTCTATACGGAGGTGCTCGGCTTGCAGGTGAGCGACCGCTATCCCGACACGATGGTGCCGGGCGGCATGGTCTTCATGCGCGTCAACACCGACCACCACGGGGTGGCGCTGGTCGGCGGCGCCGTGAAGCTCGTTGAACATGGGGGCCTTAATCACTTCGCGTTCGAAGTCGGCTCGCCGGACGAAATCTTCAAGGCGCGCGCGTGGCTCAAGAAAAACGGCGTGCCGATCCACTTCGAGGGGCGGCGGCGCGCCGGGTGCCAGCTCGCGGTGGAGTTTCGCGATCCCGACGGCAACAACCTCGAGATCTACTGGGGCATCGACCAGGTCGGTACGGGCGGGTACGTGCGGCCCCCGAGCGAGTGGAAGCAGGCGCTCACGCTCGAGGACGCGATCGCCAATCCGGTCGTGGACCAGCGCGTGCCTCCGCGGGGAGGGAATTGACATGTTGAGCCGCGAAGACAACGAGCTGCTCTGCCGGGTCGGACGCGGAACGCCGATGGGCACCCTGATGCGCGAGTACTGGGTGCCGGCCGGGCTGTCGAGCGAATTGCCGGAGCCCGAAGGCTCGCCGCTGCGCGTGCGTCTGCTCGGCGAAGACCTCATCGCGTACCGCACCGCATCAGGCGCCGTCGGCCTGATGCAGAACGCGTGTCCGCATCGCGGCGCGAGCCTGTTCTACGGCCGCAACGAAGGCGACGGCCTGCGGTGCGTCTACCACGGCTGGAAGTTCGATCCGGCCGGCCGCTGCGTCGCGCTGCCGAGCGAGCCGGCCGACAGCAATTTCAAAGACAAGGTGAAGGCTGTCGCGTATCCGTGCGTCGAGCGCGGCGGGCTGATCTGGGCGTACCTGGGGCCGCGCACCACGCCGCCGCCGATGCCCAACCTCGAGCCGACGATGGCTGCGGACGCGAAGATCCAGATCTATCAGCGCGAGTGCAACTGGATGCAGGCGCTCGAGGGCGACATCGACACGGGCCACACCGTGTTCCTGCACCTCGGCAGCATCGATCCCGAAGAGGCGCCCGCGGGCTCGTGGGCGCAGTACGCGCTCAGCAAGCGCACGCCGAAGTACGAAGTCGTCGAAACGGATTTCGGAGTGATGTACGGCGCCGGGCGCCCGGCGGAGGCCGACAGTACCTACTGGCGCATCGCGAACTTCCTCTTCCCGTTCTGGGCGATGGTGCCGACGGGCGTGCTCGGGCTCGAGGTCCGCGTGCGCGGATGGATTCCGATGGACGATGGCCACACGCTGGCGATCACGATCGGCCTCGGCCAGCCGCCGCAGCCGCGGACGGCCGGACGGCAAACGGTCGGCCCGCCGGAGACGCTCCCGAATACGACGGACTGGTACGGGCGCTTCCGCTGCGTCGCTGATGCGAACAACGACTACCTGATCGACCGCAAGGCGCAGAAGTCGACGAGCTACACCGGCATCAACGCGATCTTCCTGCAGGACCAGGCGGTGACCGAGAGCATGGGCGAGGTGTACGACCGTACGCAGGAGCACCTTGGCACCAGTGACGCGATGGTGATCCGCACGCGCAAACGGCTCATCGACGCCGCGAAGGCGCTGCGCGCCACGGGCCAGGTGCCGCCCGGTGTCGACGATCCTCACGTCTACGAGACGCGCTCGGGCGGCGTCGTGCTCCCCAAGGATGCGAACTGGATCGACGCCACGAAGGATCTGCGCCGGGCGAACGTGAAGCACTCGGGCCTCACGCGCGCCGTGCTCGGCGGGATCCCCGCGGTGTGATCGAGACCCATGTCGGCGGCGGAGCTCACGTGCAGTTTTTGTGGTTCCACGGTTGCCGCGACCGCGCCGTTCTGCCTGCAGTGCGGCGAGCGAAACCCGTCGCGCCCTGAAGCTCCACCCAGGACGGCGAAGAGCAGCGGAGGGCGCGTCGGCATCGTCGTCGGGGCGGTGGTCATCGGGATCGGGCTCATCGCGTTCGCGTATTGGCAGTTCGTGATGCCTCCCGAGCCGACGGTGACAACATCGGTCACCACGACGGCGCCGTCCGTGTCGGCGCCGCCCGTGCCCCAGCCACCGGCCGCGCCTGCGCCCGTCGTCGAGCCAACGTCCAAACCACCGGTCGCCGAGCCGGCGAGTCCCGCGCCCGAGCGTGCGGCGCGTAAGCCGATGCGCGCTCCCGTGCCCGACGTGTCGTCGAAGCCCGCGATCGCCACGGTGCCTGAACCGGCGAAGCCGGTGCCTGAACCGGCAAAGCCGGCACCGGAAGCGTCAAAGCCGGCACCTGCCGATGACCGACCGAACGTTCCGCCGTCGGAGAGTCGGCCCGCGCCCGCGGCGCAGGCGGCCCCGCAGGTGCGCGCGGCGCCGGCGGATCGGTGGGACGAAATGGCGCGCGAGATCGCCGCGTGCGACGAGAAGAACGCGGTCGCAGCCGCGTTTTGTGTCGACCGCACCCGGCGGAAGTACTGCACCGACTACTGGGACAAGGTCCCTCAGTGCAGAGTGACCGGGATCAAGCCGTAACCTGAGGTATGCTGCTCCTGCCATGAGCTCACGCATCGTCTACGAAGCGCCGCGCGTGGCCGCCAAGCCCGGCGAGACCGTCGTCACGAGCACGTGCGGCCACAACTGCGGCGGGCGCTGCGTCGTCAACGCGCACGTCCGCGACAACCGCATCGTCAAGATCAGCACCGACCCGCGCAAGTGGACGCCCGAGATGCCGCCGCTCCACGCGTGTGTGCGCGGCTTCGGGCAGGTCGAGCGCATGAACCATCCGGATCGGCTGAAGCACCCGCTGCGCCGCGTCGGGCCGCGCGGTTCGGGCGAGTTCGAGGAGATCGGCTGGGACGTGGCGCTCGACGAAGTCGCGCGGCAGATGCGGCGCGTGCGCGATACGTACGGGCCGGCGGCGATCCTGGATGCCTCGCGCTCCGGCAACACCGCGATGCTCCACAACCGCGCGAGCCTCCAGCGCCTGCTCTTCAAGTTCGGCGGGTGCACGGAGCTGTGGACGAACATCTCGGCCGAGGCGGAAGTGTTCTCGGTGCACGAGACGTTCGGCCTCGAGGCCGACTACAAGAGCTCCGGGCGCGAGCCGATCGACTACGCGAGCTCCCGATTGATCGTCATGTGGGGCTGGAGCCCGGGCGACGGGACGTTCGGCACCAACACCCTGCAGCACCTGAAGCGCGCGAAGAAGCTGGGCGTGCGCATCGTGTGCGTCGACCCACGCCGGACGAAGTCGAGCTACGAGCTGGCCGACGAGCACGTCTTCATCAAGCCGTCGTCGGACACGGCGGCGCTCGTGGCGATGGCGTACGTGATCGCGAGCGAAGGCCTTCACGACCAGGCGTTCCTCGACCGTTACGTGCAGGGCTTCGACGAAGCGCACATGCCCGCCGGCGCGCCCGCGAACGCGTCGTACCGCTCCTACCTGGTCGGCCTCGCCGACGGCGTGAAGAAGACACCGGAGTGGGCGGCGGCGATCACGGGGATTCCGGCGGCGGTGATCCGGCGGCTCGCGATCGAGTACGCGACGAGCAAGCCGGCCGCGCTCCACTGCGGATACGCGCCGGGCCGGACGATCCACGGGGAACAATTTCACCGGGCCGCGTATTCTCTCGCGGCGATCACCGGCAACATCGGGATCTCCGGCGGCAATTCCGGCGTGAGCAACGGCGCGACGGGCCGCGGCGGCATCAAGGCGTTCCCCGCGGGCACGAACCCCACGCACGCGCGCGTGGCGTCGACGCTCCTCGCCGACCTGCTCGATCGCGGGGCGGCCGGTGGCTATCCCGCCGACATCAAGCTGATCTACTCGGTGTGCGGCGATCTCTTCAATCAGTGCCCGAACGTCACCAAGACGATCGCCGCCACGCGGAAGGTCGAGTTCATCGTCGCGCACGACCACTTCCTGACGCCGACGGCGCGCTACGCGGACATCGTGCTGCCCGCCACCACGTTCTGGGAGCGGAACGATCTCCACACGCCGTGGGCGGGCGGTGGCCACTACGTCATCTCCATGAACAAGGCCGTCGAGCCCGCGGGCGAGTGCCGCAACGACCTCGACATCTGCGCCGACATCGCGCGCCGTCTCGGCATCGAGGACTACAACGACAAGACGGAAGAGCAGTGGCTGCGCGAGCTGTCGAGCGTGGCCATCGACGACTTCGAGCAATTCCGGGCGCAGGGGCTTGCGCGCCTGCCCGCGCCGGAAGACGCGGTGGCGTTCGCCCGCGAGATCCGCGACCCGGAGCGCCATCCGTTCTCGACACCGTCCGGCAAGATCGAGATCTATTCCACGCGCCTCGCCGCGAATCCCGATCCGTACGGGCTCGGCGTGATCCCGCCGATTCCCACGTGGATTCCCGACACGCCGGACCCCCGCCACCCGCTGCAGCTGATGTCGCCGAAGTCGCGGGCGCGGACGCACTCGATCCACAGCAACCAGCCGGTCCTCGGGCGCGCCGATCACGACGACGTGTGGATGAACACGAAGGACGCGGCCGCGCGCGGGATCGTCGACGGGGCTCGCGTGCGCGTCTTCAACGACCGCGGGGCCACGATCCTGCCGGTGCGCGTGACCGACCGCATCCTGCCCGGCGTCGTGTCGATCAAGGACGGCGCGTGGTACACGCCGGACGCGGACGGTGCCGACACGCGCGGCTGCTGCAACGTGCTGACGGCGGACCGCTCGGCCCCGTCGGGCGCCTCCACCTTCAACAGCAACTTCGTCGAGATCGCGGCCTGCTGATATGGGGGGTGCGAGACGCACCCCCCATGCCCCCCACGCTCCGGGCCCGGAGTGAATCCGGGCCCTCCGCGGGTGTCCGTACGCCGTTCTTTTTAGCTCTCGTCGTGGACGGGGCGCTCGCCGGCGCGATCTACGCGCTGATCGCGCTCGCGTTCGTCGTCGTGTACAAGGCCTCCCGCATGGTCAACTTCGCGCTCGGCGAATGGATGATGCTCGCCGCGTCGCTCGTCGCCGCGGGTGCCAACGTGTTCCGACTCGGACTCTCTGCGGCGCTCGTCGCCGCGTGCGCGGGCATGGTGGGGCTGGGGTTCGCGTTCAACCACGTCGTGCTCCGTCCCCTCGTCGGCCGGCCGCTCATCTCGCTGATCATGGTGACGCTTGGGCTAGGCGCGTTTCTCCGCGGCGCGACGGCGATCGCGCTCGCGGACGTCCCTCGCCGCATTCCGGTGCCGATGCCCAACGCGCCGCTCTCGATACACGGGCTCGCGATCGCGACCGACAAGCTCGTCGCCGCGGCGATCGCGGTGATCGTGATCGCGCTGCTGGCGTGGGTGTTCCACGCGACTCGGGCCGGCGTCGCGCTCCGCGCCATCGCGGACGACCAGCAGATGGCGATGGCGATGGGCATCGACCTGGATCGCTACTTCTCGCTCACGTGGGCGATGGTGGGGATCATCGCCGTGATCGGCGGCACGCTGTGGACCGTGGTGGGCAGCGGCGGGTTCGGGGTCGTGCTGCTCGGACTCAAGGTGTTTCCCATCGTGATCATCGGCGGACTCGACAGCATTCCCGGCACGATCGCCGGCGCGGTCGTCGTGGGTGTGCTCGAAAGCCTCGCGGCCGGGTACGTCGACCCATGGCTCGGCGGCGGCTTCAGCGACATCGCCGCGTATCTCGTGCTCATCGCGGTGCTGTTCGTACGCCCGTTCGGGCTCTTCGGCCGGACCGACGTCGTCCGGGTGTAGCATCTTCGAATCCAGGCCGCCGGGGAGGAACCGCATGAGCCACTATCACGATTCGGAGGACCTGAAGGTCATCGGGGAGTTCAAGCAGCTCGCCCCCGCCGAGTTCAAGGGGTTCGTGGAGCTCGACAAGATCGTGGGGCGCGACGACGGCAAGATCCCGCGCAAGTATCGCGAGCTCATCGCGCTCGCCGTTGCCTGTACGACGCAGTGCCCGTATTGCCTCGACGTACACACGAGCAACGCCAAGAAGGCCGGCGCCACGCGCGAAGAAGTCGCCGAGGCGGCGTTCATCGCGGCGGCCCTGCGTGCCGGCGCGGCCGTGACGCACGGTGCGCTCGCGCTGAAGCTCTTCGACAAGGCCTAAGCCGGCGCGTGGCTCTCAGGATCGGCGTGGACATCGGCGGCACCTTCACGGACCTCGTCGCGCTCGACGAGGCGAGCGGCGCCGTCGTCAACACGAAGGCGCTCAGCACCCCGCAGGCGCTCCTCGAGGGCGTCCTTCACTGCGTCGACCAGGCCCGCGTGCGTCTCGACGAATGCCGGCTCGTCATTCACGGGACGACGATCGGTATCAACGCGCTGCTTGAAGGCACCGGCGCGCGTACGGGACTCGTCACGACCGAGGGGTTCCGCGACGTGCTCGAGATCGCCCGCGGCAATTTTATCCGCATGTACGACGTGCTGTATCGCCGGCCGGCGCCGCTGGTGCCGCGCGGGCGCTGTCTCGAAGTGCCGGAGCGGCTCGGCGCGCACGGCGAGGAGCTGACCCCCCTCGACGAGGCGGCCGTGCGCACCGTGGCGACGCGCCTGGCCGACGACGGAGTGCAGTCCGTCGCCGTCGTCTTCCTCTTCTCGTATCGCAATCCGGCGCACGAGCAGCGCGCCGCGGAGATCCTGGCCGAGATGCTGCCCGGCGTGTCGATCTCCGTCTCGCATCGCCTCACGCAGGAGTGGCGCGAGTACGAGCGCACGAGCACGACCGTCGTGAACGCCTACCTGCAGCCGACCGTCGACCGCTACCTGGGCGAGCTCGGCCAGGGTCTGGCGGGGCGGGGGTTCGCGGGCCGGCTTCTCATCACGCAGTCGAACGGCGGCGCGTTTTCGCTGGAGGCCGCGCGCGCCAAGCCGGTGCACACGATCGAGTCCGGCCCGGCCGCGGGCGCCGTGGGCTGCGCGAGCCTCGCGCAGGTACTCGGGCTCGACCGGCTCATCTCGTTCGACATGGGCGGGACGACGGCGAAGTGCGCGATCGTCGAGCGCGGGCTCGTGCAGACGACGGACGAATACCACGTGGACGGCCGCCCCATCCGTATCCCGGTGATCGACATCAAGGAAGTCAGCGCGGGCGGTGGCACGATCGCGTGGATCGACGCCGGCGGTGCGCTCGCGCTCGGCCCGCAGAGCGCGGGCGCCGCGCCTGGTCCCGTCTGCTACGCGCTCGGCGGCGTCGAGCCCACGGTGACCGACGCGAACGTCGTGCTCGGCCGCATCGACGGGGCGCGCTTTCTCGGCGGCACGATGCCGCTGGATGCGCCGGCGGCGGCGCGCGCGATCGACGAACGGCTGGCCCAGCGGCTGGGGCTCGGGCGCGACACTGCGGCGGCCGGCGTCGTGCGGCTCGCCGACGTCAAGATGGCGCTGGCCGTCCGCAGCCTCACGACGGAGCGCGGGCTCGATCCGCGCGACTACGCGCTCGTGGCGTACGGCGGCGGCGGCCCCCTGCATGCCGTCGCGATCGCGCGCGAGCTGGGGATTCCGCGCGTGGTGATCCCGCCCGCGCCATCGACGTTCTCGGCGTGGGGAATGCTCGCGACCGATCTGCGTCACGATCTGGTCCGCACGATGCTCGAGCCGCTCGAGCGCACCGATGCCGCCTGGGCGGCCGCGCGCTACGCGGAGATGCAGCGCGAGATCGCGTCGATCCTCCCCGGCACGGGCGAGCCGGTGATGCACCGCGCGGCGGATCTTCGCTACCTCGGGCAGGAGCACGCGGTGACGGTGTCGCTCGCGGACCTCGCCAGTTGGACGGATCTGCGCGCGGAGTTCGACGCGGCCCACGAGCGCGCGTATGGGTACGCCGCCCGCGACGTCGAGGTGCAGCTCATCAACCTGCGCCTGACGGTCGTGTTCCCCATCGAGCGCCCTCGGCTGGCGACGATCGAGCGCCGCGCCGCCGGGGCGCCGGCGTTCACGACGCGCAAGATCCACTCGACGCTGCTCGGCGACACGCTGGAGTTTCGCGTCTACCAGCGTGACCATGTGCTTCCCGGAGACACGATTGAAGGGCCGGCGGTCGTCGAAGAGTCTGGGACGACCACCATCATCGACGCCGGCGACACCCTTTCGGTCGAGAACCACGGCTGCCTGATCATCGAGGTGACGCGCCATGAAGCCTGACGCCATTTCCGTCGAAGTCATCAGGGCCGCGCTCAACGCCGCCGCCGAGCGGATGCGCATCACCATGATCAAGACGGCCTACAACCACATCATCAGCGAGAGCCTCGACTTCGGCTGCGCCATCTTCGACCCGGACGTGCAGATGATCGCGCAGGGCATCGGCCTGCCGGTCTTCCAGGGCCACCTCGGCTTTCCGATCCAGGCGACGATTCGCGACCGCGGGATCGACGCGTTCCGCGAGGGCGACATCTTCATCCACAACGACCCCTACGAGGGCAACGGCAACCATCTCAACGACGTCGCCATGACGATGCCGGTCTTCTTCGACGGCACGCTGACCGGGTTCGTGTCGGTGAAGGCGCACTGGAGCGACGTGGGCGGCCCCGTGCCGAGCAGCATGCAGGTGGGCTCGCGCGAGTTCCGCCAGGAAGGCCTGCGCTTCCAGTCGGTGCGGCTCTACCACCGCGGCGAGCTGAACGAAGAGGTCATGCGCGTCATCCGCTCCAACATCCGCGTCGAGAGCGGCACCTTGAAGGACGTGCAGGCGATGGTGGCGGTGTGCCGGGCGGGCGAGGCGTACTTCAAGGAGATCCTCGCGAAGTACGGCCGCGACCCGGTGCTCGAGGCGACCAGCGTGTTCCTCGATCAGTCGGAGCGGCGCACGCGCGCCGCGTTGTCGGCGATTCCCGCCGGTGTCTACACGGCCGTCGGTCATTTCGACAACGACGGCATCACGCTCGACCGGCCGGTACGCGTGGCGATGGCGATCACCGTGGGCGACGGCGCGTTGACGTGCGACTTCACGGGGTCCGACGCGCAGGTCGAGGGCCCGTTCAACTGTGGCGACGCGATCACCGTGAGCGCGTGCCGGCTCCTCATCAAGTGCTTGACGACGCCGCACGACCCCGTGGACGAAGGCTGTTTTCGTCCGTTGACGGTCGTCATCCCGAAGCGCTCGGTGCTCGCCGTCGAAGAGCCGGCGCCGACGGCGCGCTACTACGTGCCGATCAACCTCCTCATCGAGCTCGGACTGAAGGCGCTGGCGCCCGCGATGCGCGACAGGATTCCCGCCGGCGCGTACGGCGACCAGATGCCGACCATCGCATTCGGCACGCATCCTGAAACCGGCAAGCTCTTCATCCAGGGCGATCTGAACGCGGGCGGCACGGGCGGGCGGCCGACGTTCGACGGCGAGTCCGCGATGATCATCCTCGGCGGCTCGACGGCGCGGAACAATCCGGTGGAGGTCGTGGAATCGCGCGTTCCGTCGATGCGGATCCTGAAATACGGATTGCGCCAGGATTCCGGCGGGGCGGGAAAGTTCCGTGGCGGCCTCGGCGTCGAGCGCGTCTACGAATTCCAGGCGGACGGGTTCATCACCTTCAGCCTGGAGCGCAAGGCGACGCCGCCGTGGGGGCTCTGGGGCGGACGCGACGGAGTCTACAACGACGTCGAGATCACGACGCCCGACGGCGCCGTGCGCCACGTGCGAAAGGCCACGCAGCATCCGATCGCGAAGGGCGAGCGCGTGAAGATCATGACGGGCGGCGGCGGTGGCTGGGGCGTGCCGTCCGAGCGCGATCCCGAGGCCGTGCGGCGCGACGTGCGCGAGGGCTACGTCTCCGCGGACGCCGCGCGCCGCGACTACGGGATCGAGCCATAGTCGGCTGACTCTTGGATACAGTGTCCACTTCGAGGCATACAGCGCGAGATGTGTACGTGGTAGCGTCGCGCCGTGGATTTCGAGCTTCTCGGACCGTTGCGCCAGATCGAAACAATTTTTGGTGGGCGACGACTGCGTCAAGCGGCACGTCTGCGGCGTCGCTACGGTGAGGGACGATGGCGAAAGCGCAGGGGAGTCGCTCGCGTGCGCTTGATGAATGGGATGACGCACACCGCCGAAGTTCATTGGTATGAAGCCCACGGCGTCGGCCGCCGCGAGCTCAAGATCAAGTTCCCATTGTTGGACTAGGTGATGAAGAAATCGACTAAAACGCGGGTGCGATTCGCGGTTTGCATCAAGAACAAGGACTACGAGGCATCTCTCGATATTGGGAAAATCTACCGAGTCGTTCCTGATCCTGACGCTGAAAAGCGCGGCTATCTACGGATCGTCGACGAGAGCGGTGAAGACTACGGTTATTCGTTGGATCGTTTTTTCGCGCTGGATCTTCCGAAGCCATTGGAGAAGGCGCTTGCCCGAGCCGCATCGTGACCCTACTCTCGGCGAGCCTCCTGATACGGACCGGATGGTGCGGCACGTCTACATCGTGCAGGACGGCTTGATCATGCGCATGGACATCCTCGAATGACCGGCGGCCACGAACGAGGCTCGGGCTACTTCGCGAGGCGCGTCCCGCGCTGGCGGCACGCGAACCCCCGGGACTCGAGGTCGACCGAGCGGTAGACGGTCCAGGCGCCGCCTGCATTCCGCTCGAAGCGCACCGGGATCTTCGTGAGCGCCGCGCCGCCGCTCGCACCCCGGGCGCTCTCCGCCAGTACGACGTCGAACGCGGTGTCGGTGACCCAGCCCTTGAACGTCACCCCGAAGGACCGTTCGGCGGTCCGCCGGCCGAGGCACTGCAGATCGAGCGCGGGGACGTCGCCGGTCAGGCTCGTCACGAGCAGGGACGTCGCGTCGTTCAGGTCTTCGGCATTGACGAGCCGGGTACCCGCCGGGCTGAGGAACGTCGGCTCGCTGCCGTAGTGGACGGAGACGATCTTGCCGTTCGCCCCGTGGAAGAGCACGAGCGAGGGGGAATCGTGCCCATACTCGATCTGGACCGCGAGGTATCGCGAGGCTCCGAGCAGACCGAGGTAGGTGAACCGCTCGCCGTCGCACTCGCTGCGAGGGGCGCATGTGTTCCAATCCCGTAGCGTGAGCGCGCGCCCGGCCGTGCTCTTGAGCGTGAGCGCGCCGCCCTTTCTCGACGCGGTCCCGTTCGACTTCGCCAGGTGCTTCGACTCCCATTCGAGCTCGCACGCGCGGGCTTTCGGGCCGTCCTCGCCGCAGCGCTCGCCGGGCACGCGGATGCCGCCGTCCTGCTCGAAGAGGCCGACGGTGGCGGGCGCGGCGACGATCGCTGAAGCGTCGACCGCGGCAAGGCCGGCCGTGCCCGCGGCGGTCGGGACGATGAATCGCTCCTTCAGCGCGCGCTCACTGAGGAGCAGCGCGTCGGCGCGATGGGCTTCGTGGAAGTAGGCGGCCGACGCCGAGCCGGCGGCTAACATCACCAGGGCCGCGGCGATCGCGCCCGCGGGACGGATCGTCAACTCAGTCCCGTTGCACCAGCTCCGCGACGGGCACGCCGGCCCGGAACTTCGTCACCAGCTCGTCGGGGTCGTACTCGACGCCGATCGGGTTCCGGTCGAACGCGGGCGAGTGCATCCACGCCTGGCCCTCTTCGGCCGACGCGAAGTTGTCGATCTGCAGCTCGACGCGATTGCCGTCGGGGTCGCGGTAGTACATCGACGTCGTCGGGCCGTGGTTGACGCAGAAGAACGGGCGGATGCCACGGTCCCGAAGCCGCACGTAGTTGTCGAGGAGCTCGCCCATCGACCCGAACGTGAACGCGACGTGGTGCAGGCCCGGCTGCTCGGAGGGCTTTACCATCAGCTCGGTGTTCCGCTCCCGCGCGCCGAGCGGACCGAAGTCCGCGAACGCGACGCGGTGGTGCTCGTCGTCGTAGGTCACGAAGGAGAGGTGCGGGTTCTCGTAGATCACGTGCCCCCCGAGGACGGCGCAGTACCAGTCGCGCAACTCTCCGATGCGGTTGGTCTGGAACACGATGTGGGCGAGCTTGCTGGGCGGCATGGCTCCCTCCTCCTTCTTTGTGGGACCTCATTATGCCCGGTTCGGGGTATCCTCGGGGCCGTTGTCGGGTCGCCAACGAAGGAGGGACCATGGCGCGCGTGACAGGACTCGGACACGTCGGCATCTACGTCCGCGATCTCGAGCGGATGGTCGGCTTCTACCGTGACGTCATGGGCATGCAGGTGACCAAGCAGAACTGGCGCATGGGCGCCGTGTTCCTGAGCGCGGACCCCGACGCCGTCGACCACGAGATCGCGCTCATGCGCGGGCGGCCGGG
>JBGOTH010000019.1:0-14121 GCA_041476345.1 Methylomirabilia bacterium | reverse complement strand
GATCACCTGCACTTCGTTCCTGAAGCCGTCGGGGAAGAGCGGGCGGATCGGACGATCGATCAGCCGGCACGTCAGCGTCTCTTTCTTGACGGGCGCACCCTCACGCTTGAAATATCCGCCCGGGATGCGGCCGCCCGCGTACGCCTTCTCGCGGTATTCGACGGTCAGAGGGAAGAAGTCCTGGGCTTCCTTGGCCGACTTCGCCGCCACGCAGGTGGCCAGGACCATGGTGCCGCCGTAGCGGACGACAACCGCCCCGTCCGCCTGTTTGGCCACCTTGCCGGTCTCGAGTGAAAGAGGATGACCACCGATGTCGATCGAAACTGTATGACTCATCTGAACGCTTGTCCTCGTGGTTCGTCCGGAAACCGGCGAACGCGTCGTGTGAAGAGCGGCGATACTTACCGCTCGTGGGCCCCCGGTTCTATTCCGACCGAGGACCAGCCGTGCACTGCTCAAGGCCCGCCGTTATCGGCGGATGCCCAACTTCTCGATGATCGTCCGATAGCGCTCCGCGTCCTTCTTGCGGAGGTAGTCCAGCAGCCCCCGTCGTTTGCCGATCAGCATGAGCAGACCGCGCCGGGAGTGATGGTCCTTCGCGTGCAGCCTGAAGTGCTCGGTCAGACCGTTGACCCGCTCGGTCAGGAGAGCGATTTGGACTTCCGGAGAGCCGGTATCGCCGTCATGCGTACGGAACTGCTCGATCAAGCTCTTCTTGCGGTCCAGAGCCAAAGGCATGCGGAGCCTCCTCCAATCGCCACGTCCGGGAGATCTCTCCCCCTGTGGACGGGTTCAAAACACCTTGTTTACTCGATAATTACAAGTGTTAAGGGTATCACGAGCCCCTGGCCATGTAAAGTTAGGCGGACAACGCCTGCCGCGCGGCCGCTGTGTCCGATTCGATCTGCTCCTTCAGCGACTCGATGTTCGAAAACTTCCGCTCCTCACGCAGCCTCGCGACAAAGTCCAGCCGCACCCGGTGCCCGTAGAGATCCCCCGAGAAGTCGAGCACATAAGCCTCGAGAGTGAAGATCTTCTCTTCGAAGGTGGGCCGGACGCCGGCATTGAGCACGGCGCCATACGTCGTGCCTCCGTCGCGGAACCGGCAGGCGTACACCCCGGGAGGAAGGAGCAGCGGGCGATCGGTCGAGACGTTGGCGGTAGGAAAGCCGAGGAGCCGCCCGCGGCGCGCGCCCTCCACAACGTCGCCTCCGACGAAATACGGTCGGCCAAGCATCTGCGCCGCGAGCTCGAGATCTCCGCGCTGCAGCGCCGCACGGATGGCGCTGGATGAGACCGGCGTGCCGTCGATTTCGGTGGGCGGCACCACCTCGGCGTGGAGACCGGCCCGCTGCCCGACCTCGCCGAGGAGTCGCGCGTCGCCACGAGCGCCGCGTCCGAAGCGGTGATTGAATCCCACCACGACCTCCCGAGCCCCGAGCCGCCCGGCCAGCACGTCAGTCACGAATGATTCCGGCTCCATCGCGGCCAGCGCGGCCGTGAACGGCACCACCACCGTGAGCGCGACGCCGCTGGCGGCGAGGAGGGCGAGTCGCTCGTCGAGAGTCGTGATCGGCAACGGAGCCCGATCCGGCTGGAGCAGCTCCGCCGGATGCGGATCGAACGTGCAAGCGACCGCGGTGCCGGCCCCCGTACGCGCGCGCGCGACCGCGGCGTCGAGGATCACGCGATGGCCGAGATGGACGCCGTCGAAGACGCCGAGCGCGACGACGCTCGGACGCGCCTCAGGAGGGAAGGACTCGAGCGTCCGGACGATCCGCATGCAGGATCCTGATCGGCCGTAGGCGGCCGCCGCCGGCATCCACGGCACCGACGCCCACGAAGGTGCCTTCGGCGTCGTGGACGCGCGAAAGGCCGACGCCCGCGTCGTAGCACTCCACCGGCCGTCCATGGCGGAATGCGTCGACACGAGCGGTATCCAGGCGGATCGCGGGCCAGGCCGCGAGCGCGGCCTCAGGTGGCACGATGCGCAGGTGGAGCGCCGACGCGGCCTCGGTGGCGAGTTCCGCCCAGGTCACGGCGTCCGCCAGCGTGAACGGGCCGACGCGGAGTCGCGTCAGCCGCTCGACGGCGGCACCGACGCCGAGCGCGTCCCCCAGATCGGCGGCCAGCGTCCGAATGTACGTCCCCTTCCCGCAGACGACGCGCAGGGTTGCGGTGACGCCCTGCACGCGCTCGACGTCGATCGCGTGCACGATCACTTCGCGCGGCGCGCGCTCCACTTCGACGCCTTCGCGCGCGAGCTCGTAGAGCCGGCGGCCTTCGTGGTGGAGTGCCGAGTACATCGGCGGCGTCTGACGGATGCGGCCGACGAACGCCGCCGCCGCGGTCCCTACCGTGTCCACGGTGAGCGCGGGCACCGCGACGTCCGAGAGGACGCGACCGCTCACATCCTGCGTGTCCGTCCGGATGCCGAAGCGCACGACGGCGCGGTACTCCTTGTCGTGCGCCGTAAGGTACGCCATCAGCTTGGTCGCTTCGCCGAGAAGCACCGGCAGAACGCCGGTGCCGTCGGGATCGAGCGTCCCGGCATGACCGACGCGCTGCACGCGAAGACGGCGCCGCACGCATCCGACCACGTCGAACGAGGTGACGCCGGCGGGCTTGTCGACGACGAGCACGCCCGAGCGCACAGCCGCCGCGCTCATCGCGACAGCGGCACGTCCGCGGCGGTGCGCGCGGCCGCGAGAACCTGGCGCGTCGCCTCGTCGAGCGAAGCGAGGATCGTGCACCCTGCGGCGTTCCGGTGGCCGCCGCCTCCGAAGCGCGCGGCCACGACCTGGACGTCCACGTCGCCCTTGCCGCGCAGGCTCACCTTGACCTTGCCGCCCACTTCGCGCAGGAAGCAGGCCACGCGGACCGAGGCGATCGAGCGCGGATAGTTGACCAGCTCCTCCGCCTCGATGAACGACTCGGGCACCGTGCCCTCCGGCAGCGCCAACCAGGCCACCCGTCCGTCGTCACTCACGCACACCAGCGAAAGCGCGCGCCCGAGATGGCGCAGCGCATCCACAGGCCGCCGCTCGTAGAGCGCGTTCGCCACGACGGCCGGGGCCGCGCCCGCCGCGGAGAGCTCGGCGGCGATGCGGAACGTCCCCGGCGTGACGTTCGAGTAGCGGAACGATCCCGTGTCCGTGTGGACGGCGGTGAAGAGATTGGTGGCGATGTCCGGGGTGATGTCGGCGGGCAGTTCGGCGAGGAGCGCGTACACCATCTCCCCGGTGGCCGCGGCCGACGGGTCGACCCAGTTCACATCGCCGTAGCGCTGGTTGTCCGGATGGTGATCGATGTTGACGAGCGCGCCCGTGGCGGCGCGCGCCTGCTCGATGAGCCCCTCCGTCCGCGCAGGATTCGGACAATCGGTCAGGAGACCGACGTCGAAGTGGCCTTCGACCCCTGTCAGGATCCGGTAGCGCTCGACGCCAGGGAGAAAATCGAGCGAGGCCGGCGCCGGATGCGGGCCCCCGTACACGACCGACCATCCCGCCTTCTCGAGCGCGAGCCCGGTCGCGAGCAGCGTGCCGAGGACATCGGCGTCGGGATGCACGTGACCGAGCATCAGGGCGCGCCCCGGCGTTCGCCGGAAAACGGCGAGAACGTCGGGAGGCACGTTACTCATGCGGCCCCTCGCCGCCGTGCAGATCCTTCAGCAACGACTGGATGCGGGCGGCGTGTTCCATCGAGCGATCGGGGCGAAAGATGAGCTCGGGCGTCACCCGCAGCTCGAGGTGCTGCCGGAGCCAGTTGCGGATAAAGCCCCGCGCGCTCGTGAGACCGGTGATCGACGCCTTCCACTGCTCGTCGCCGCCGAGCACGGAAACAAAGATCTTCGCCTGGCGCAGGTCCTTCGACGTGTCGACTTCGGTCACGGTGACGAAGCCGAGCCGCGGATCCTTCAGCTCCCGCTGAAGGATCATCGAGACCTCTTCCTTGATGAGCTGGTTGACGCGATCGAGTCGCTTACCCTGCATTAGAGGATCTCCACCGACGTGTCGATGACCCGCCCTTCCACGTGCTCCTCGATGAAATCCATCGCTTTCGACACCACTTCGTTGGCGTGCCGCGCATCGTTGGAGACACACGCGAGGGCGAGCGTGGCGCGCTGCCAGAGATCGTGGTGGTCGACTTCGGCCACCGAGACCTCGTACCGAGCGCGCACCCGCTCCTTCAGTCCCTTGAGAGCGTGACGCTTGCCCTTGAGGGAGCCCACGTCCGGCAGGTGGATCTCGACGAGACCCACCGCCACACGCGCGAGCGCCCCTGCGTCGGAAGACGCAGGCCGCTCAGAGCGTCCGCGCCACTTCCTCGGTATTGAAGACCTCGATGATGTCGCCGGGCTGGATCCCGCTCACCGCGTCGACGCCGATGCCGCAGTCGAGGCCGTCGAGCACCTCCCGCACTTCGTCCTTGAACCGCTTGAGCGAGGTGACGGTCCCTTCGCCCGCGATGTTGTCGCCACGACGCACGCGTGCTTTCGCGCCGCGCACGATCTTTCCTTCCGTCACGAAAGAGCCGGCGATCGGGCCCAGCTTGGAGATCACGAAGATCTGACGGACCTGTGCCTTGCCGAGCAGAATCTCGCGCACCTCGGGCGCGAGCATGCCCGCCATGCCCGCCTTGAGGTCGTTGATCGCCTCGTAAATGACGTTGTAGTTCCTGAGGTCGACGCCGTTGGCCAGCACCTGCGCCGCCGCCTTCGGCTCCGTCTTCACGTTGAAGCCGAGCACGATCGCGTTGGAGGCCGACGCCAGCATCACGTCGCTCTCGTTGATGGCGCCGACGGACGCGTGGATGACCTTCAGCTTCACTTCCTCCGTGCTCAGCCGCTCGAGCGCGTCGCCGACCGCTTCCACCGAGCCCTGCACGTCGGCCTTGAGGACGATGCGGAGCTCCTTCACCTCACCCGTCTGGATCTGCTTGTGCAGACCTTCGAGGGTGATGCGCGTGGATGCCTTGCCCTTCGCCTTCTCGCGGTCCTGGCGCATGGTCGCGATCTGTCGCGCCTTGCGCTCGTCCGACACCGCCACCAGCACGTCGCCCGCCGCCGGCACGCCGGCCAATCCCTGCACTTCCACCGGCTGCGAGGGTCCCGCGCTCTTCACGCGCTTGCCCGTGTAGTCGGTGAGCGCGCGGATGCGGCCGGAATGCGAACCCGCCACCACGGCGTCGCCTTCCTTCAGCGTACCGTTCTGCACGAGGACGGTGGCCACGGGGCCCCGGCCGCGGTCGAGACGGCTTTCGATGATGACGCCCTTCGCGGAACGGTTGGGATTCGCTTTCAGCTCGAGAACCTCCGCCTGCAACGCCGTCATCTCGAGGAGCTGATCGATGCCCGTGCCCTGCTTCGCGGACGTCGACACGAAGATCGTCTGCCCGCCCCAGTCCTCGGGGACGAGCCCGTGGTTGGAGAGCTCGCGCTTGACGCGGTCGGGATCGATCCCCGGCTTGTCGATCTTATTGACGGCGACGATGATCGGCACGTTGGCCGCGCGCGCGTGGTCGACGGCTTCCACCGTCTGCGGCATCACGCCGTCGTCAGCCGCGACGACGAGGATGACGATATCCGTGGCCTGCGCCCCGCGCGCCCGCATGGCCGTGAAGGCTTCGTGGCCGGGCGTGTCGAGAAAGGTCACCATTCCATGCTTCGCGGTGGCCACCTGGTAGGCGCCGATGTGCTGGGTGATGCCGCCGAACTCCTTCTCGGCCACCTTCGATTTCCGGATGGCGTCGAGGAGCGACGTCTTGCCGTGGTCGACGTGCCCCATGACGGTGACGACCGGCGGGCGCAACGTCAGCTGCGCAGGGTCCTGCTCCGCCTCCTCGTCGATCACGTCGCCCTCGACGGAGCGGATCTCGAGGTCGAAGCCGAACCTATCGGCGACGAGCTTGGCCTCCGTGGGGTCGAGAAGATCGTTGACCATGCGCATGACGCCGAGATCGAGGAGCGCCTTGATCACCTCGCCCGACTTGCGCCGCATCTTCTCGGCGAGCTCCGACACCGTGAGGGACTCGCCGACCTTCAGGAGCTCACGACGAATCTCCGCGGGCGGCGCCTCGACGAGAACCGCCACGGCGGGCTCAACGCCCTCGCTCGGCGACGTCGGTCTGGTCGCCACCGCGCTCGCGGCGGGCGGCATCGCCGCAGGCGCCGCCGGACGCTCGACCACCGGTCGCGGCACGAACGGTGGCGGCATCGGACGCGGCGGACCCACCGTGACGCGCGGGGGGGCGAACGGTCCTGAGGGTTGACGCGAGGGACGCGGCGGCGGCGGCGGCGTCGCACGCTCGAGCGGTCGGAACGGGACGATCTTCGGCTCGGGCTTCTTCGGACCCGCAGGTGCCGGGGGCAGGGTGGCCGCCGGTTTCAGCGCGGGATCCATGGGAGGCGGGGAAGGCGCGAGCGGCGAATCGACGGGCTCTGTCGGCACGACCACCGGTGCCGCCGCGACGGGTTCGGCGACGACGTCAGCCGTCTTGTCGGTGGGCTTCGGCTTGACAATCGTGGCCGTCGGCGCCAGCTCGACCGCCGTTCCTTCGAGCGGGTCAGCGGTCTTCGGCTTACGCGCACGCGATGCCGGCTTCTTCGGAGCGGTCGCTGTCCCATCACCTTCCGCGGCGTCGGCGGCCTTCTTGGCTCGCACCGGACGCTTGGGCTTCACTTCTTCAGGCAGATCGCGGCCCTTGCCGAGCTTGGTGCGGAGCGCGTTGGCGAGGGTGCTGTCGAGCGGCGTCATGACACGGACGCCTTTGTGGCCCATCTCCTCGGCCGCCAGCATCAGGTCCTTGCTGGTGACGCCGAGTTCCTTCGCGAGGTCGATCACTTTTATCTTCGTCGCTGCCACAGATCCCTCACCTCCTGAGCACCCGTCTCATTCTACCGGCCCTGCGCCGTCGCGTCGCGGAGACTCGCGGCCGCACGCACGGCCGCTCCCAACTCGGGCGTCACCCGACACGACTGACGAAAGGCATGCGCGAGCCGCTCGCGTCGGAGTCCACGCTCCACGCACTCCGCCGCGCCGCACACGTACGCGCCACGTCCCGGCTTCACGCCACGATCGTCGACCACGACCACGCCGTCGGCATCCCGAACCAGCCTCACCAGCGCAACTCTGAGGCGCGGTTGTCGGCAACCGACGCACGTGCGGATCGGGCCTTTGGCTCCGCGTGACGTCGGCGATCACTCCGGCGTCGGCGCACTCTCGGCGCCCGGAGCCGGCTCGGCTTCGCTCTCGCTCTCCGCGGGTGGCGGCGGCGCGTGCTCCGTCACCCAGCCCGCGGCGGCGCGATGGAGCGCGTCGGCACGGTCGCCGACACCCTCGATCGTGCGCAGCTTTTCCACGCCGGCTTCCGCTACCGCCGCGGGCGAGCTGAGACCGGCCGCGGCCAGAACTCCGAACACGGTCTCGTCGACGCCCGGCAGCCCGGCCAGCGCCTGACGACCGAGCTCTTCGGCTTCGGCCTGGGCACGCTCCGCCTCCATTTCCGACTCGCTCTTGATGTCGATGCGCATGCCCGTGAGCTTGGCGGCGAGACGCGCGTTCTGGCCCTTCTTGCCGATGGCCAGCGAGAGCTGGTTGTCCGGCACGACGACGAGGGCGACGGGCTGCTGCGGCTCCTCGGTCTCCACGACGTCGGGTTCCCGGACCGTCACCGACGACACCTTCGCGGGCGACAGCGCGCGCGCCACCAACGTCGAGGGGTCGTGCGACCACTCGATGATGTCGATCTTCTCGCCGCGCAGCTCACGGCTGATGACCTGGATGCGGGTGCCGCGGAGTCCCACGCAGGCGCCGATGGGATCGACATCACGCTTCGTCGACGCCACGGCGACCTTCGCCCGCTCGCCGGCTTCACGCGCGGTCGCCTTGACGAGCACGATGCCCTCCTGGATCTCGGGAATCTCGGTCTCGAACAGGCGCGCGAGATAGCCGGGGTGCGTCCGCGAGAGCGCGATCTGCGGCCCTTTGATCGTGCGCCGCACTTCGAGCACGAACGCGCGGATGCGGTCGCCCGGGTTGTAGCGTTCGCCGGGGATCTGCTCGCGTTCGGGAAGGATCGCCTCCGCCTTGCCGATCTCGAGGATGACGTTGCGCTTCTCGATGCGGTGGACGACGCCCCGCAAGATCTGGCCTTCCTTGCCGATGAATTCGGCGTAGATCCCTTCACGCTCGGCGTCGCGCACGCGCTGGAGAATGACCTGCTTGACGGTCTGGGCGCCGATGCGTCCAAGCTCGGGCGGCTTCTCGGGTAGCTCGAGCTCGTCGTCGAGCTCGGCGGCGGGGTTCAAGCGTTTGGCCTCTTCGAGAGGAATCTCGAGCGCCGCGTCGACAACTTCCGCGACGACCTTCTTACGGGTAAAGGCGCGGACGGCCCCGGTCTTGCGATCGATCTCGATCCGCGAGTTGTCGGCGGCCGCGTGGGTTTTCTTCGATCCCGAGAGCAGGGCAGACTCCACCGCGTCGAAGAGGATCTCCGAGTCGATCCCCTTCTCCCGTGCGAGCTGCTCGATGACGATGATCAGTTCTCGGTTCATTTCGCCGGCTCACGCCCGCGGCCAGGGCACGTCCGCTTCGAGACGCGCCTTCGTCACGACTCCGCGCGGGAGCTCCACGCGCTCGCCGTCGCGGTCCAGGACCAACCGCTCCAGCGCCACTTCCTTCAACGTTCCGAAATGCTCCTCGCCCCCGGCCAGCCAGCACCGCACCGGCTTGCCGAGCGCCCACTGGAACTCTCGATCCTTGCGCAACTGCCGATCGAGCCCGGGCGACGACACCTCGAGGTCGTAGGCATGATCGATCACACCTTCGGCGTCGAGAAGATCGCCGACCTCCCGACTCAGTCGCTGGCAGTCGCTGATGCTCACGCCTCCCGCTTTGTCCACGAAGACTCGAAGGATGCCGCGGCGGCGGTCGCCACGCCACTCCACATCGACGAGCGTCAAGCCGTGGTGCTGCACGACCGGCTCGATCACGTCCTCGATCCGTGCGATCTGCGCGTCGTCCGTCATCACCGTCGAAAACTGCATCCCTACGTCAAAGTAAAAAAGTGGGCAACGCCCACTTTTTCGGGACTTTAGCACGTGCGGGCGCCGGCGGCAAGGAAGCACCGGCAAATCCTTCTGAATCAGGTGAGCGCTGCCGCCGTCCGAAGACTCTCGATCGTCTCGAGAACCTTGTCCGGCGCGGCTTTGGCCTCCTGGCGAGTCTTTCTGACACGAAGCTCGACGACGCCCTCCTTTGCGAGGAGATTGCCGACGGTGATGCGGATCGGAATGCCGATGAGATCCGCATCCTTGAACTTGACGCCCGGGCGCTCGTCGCGGTCGTCGAAGAGAGCCTCCACGCCGGCGCGCCAGCACGCGTCGTAAATCGACTGCGCGGCCGCCGCGGCCGCCGCATCGCGCCCGACCGCCACGATGTGGACGTGGAACGGCGCGATGCTCCACGGCCACACGATACCGTCGGCATCCGCCATCTGCTCGATCGCGGCCGAGGCGATACGCGCGGGCCCGATACCGTAGCTGCCCATCACGATGGGCCGCGCCGTACCCGACTCGTCGAGGTACGTGGCCCCGAGCGCCTCCGAGAACTTGGTGCCGAGCTTGAAGATGTTGCCGATCTCGATCACCCGCTCGATCGCGAGCGGCGCACCGCACTGCACGCACGCCTCCCCGGGCAGAGCCGTGTGGAGATCCGCGAAGCGGCACTCGAAATCACGCCCCGGCGTCACGGCGCGGACGTGGAAGCCCTCGCGGTTGGCACCGACCACATAACTCCCCTCCCGCAGCGTCTCGTCCGCAAAGACGGGAACGCGGGCGCCGAGCGGGCCCACGGACCCGACCGGGGCGCCGAGGTGCACGCCCACCTCGTCCGGACGCGCCGCGCGACATTCTTCGCCGACGGCGCGCAGGAGCTTCCGTTCGTGCAGATTGTGATCGCCCCGCACGAGCACGAGGAGCGGCCCCGCCTTCGGGCCGACGAAGAGGAGCGACTTGATCGTCAGGCGCGGGTCGACCTTGAGGAACGCAGCGACCTCGGCGATGGTCCTGGCACCGGGCGTGGCGACCTCGTCCCGCGTCCACGCGGGAAACTCGGGCCGCGCGGGCACGGAGACCGCCAGCTCGACGTTCGCGGCGTAGCCGCACTGCGCGCACATCGCGATCTCGTCCTCGCCCGCCGCGCTGGGCGCCATGAACTCGTGCGCGCTCTTGCCCCCCATCATTCCCGTGTCCGATTGGACCACGTGAAAGGTCAGGCCGCACCGCTGGAAGATCCGCCGGTACGCCTGCTCGTGGGCCGCGTACGACCGGTCGAGCGCCGCGTCGTCGGGATCCAGCGTGTACGAGTCCTTCATGACGAACTCACGCGTGCGCAGGACACCCGATCGTGGCCGCGCCTCGTCGCGCTCCTTCGTCTGGATCTGATACCAGATCTGCGGCAGGTCGCGGTACGAGCGGATCTCGCGCGCGGCCAACCACGCGACGACTTCTTCGTGGGTCATCCCGAGGCACAGGTCGCGGCCGTGGCGATCCTTCAGCTTGAACATCTCGGGGATGCCGTCCCAGCGGTTCGATTGCTTCCAGATCTCCGCGGGATGGATCACCGGCATGGTGATCTCCTGGCCCCCGATCGCGTTCATCTCTTCGCGCAGGATCCGGCCGATCTTGTCCATGACGCGCTGGCCGAGCGGCAGCCACACGAAGACACCGGCGGCCAACTGCCGCACGAGGCCGGCGCGGAGCATGAGCTTGTGGCTGACGGCCTCGGCGTCCGCCGGATCCTCGCGGAGCGTCGGCAGGAGCGAACGCGTGACACGCATGCGCTAGGAAGCGGGCTTCTTCTTGTTGGCGCCCTTCACCCCGGGGTCGTAGACCAAGCGCTCCACCGGCTTGCCGTTCTTGATGTGCGACTCGAAGATCTCGGCAAGGTCGGAATCCTTCACGCCCCCGTACCACACATTCTCGGGGTAGACGACCATCATGGGGCCATGGCCGCACTGCGAGAAGCAGCCGGCCTTGTTGACCCGCACGTCGTCCTTCAGTCCGGCCTTCACGGCCTCGCCGCGAAGATACTTCACGAAGCCCTCGACGTCACCATCCATTGGACAGTCGTCACCGCTCGTGCACACGAACACGTGACGGGCGTATTGGCCCATCAGACGGCCCCCGCTTCGGCTTTCCGCTCCTCCAGGAACTTGTCGACCTCCTCGCGCATGGCCGCGCGGATCTCGCTCTCGGGGACCTTGCGAATGATCGCGCCGCGCTTGAAGATCAACCCGATCCCCTTGCCGCCCGCGACGCCGATGTCCGCGACACGCGCTTCCCCGGGGCCGTTGACCTCGCACCCCATCACCGCGATGTGGATCTCCTCGTTCAACCCCTTGAACTCGTCCTCGATCTCCTTGGCGAGCTTGACGAGATCGACGTCCGCGCGCCCGCACGAAGGGCACGACACGAACGTGAGGCCGCCCTTCTTGAGGCCGAGCGATTTCAGGATGTCGATGCCGACGCGGACCTCTTCGGCCGGATCGGCGGAGAGCGACACGCGAATCGTGTCGCCGATCCCCTGGGAGAGCAGCGCGCCGAGACCGACGGCGGATTTGATCGTGCCGACGCCGGGCGTACCCGCCTCGGTCACGCCGAGGTGCAAAGGGTAGTCGACCTTCTCGGCGAGCACTCGGTAGGCCTCGATCATCATGAGCGGATCGGACGCTTTGAGCGACACTTTCATCTCGGGATAGCCGCAGTCTTCGAGAATGCGGATGTGCCGCAACGCGGACTCCACCATGCCCTGCGAGGTGGGACCGCCGTACGTCGCGAGCAGGTCCTTCTCCAGCGAGCCCGCGTTGACGCCGATGCGGATGGGAATCTTGCGATCCTTCGCGAGATTCACGATCTCCATGACGAACGGCGTGCCCCCGATGTTCCCGGGATTGAGGCGGAGCCCGTCGACGCCCTGCTCGAGCGCGATCAGCGCCAGCTTGTAGTTGAAATGGATGTCGGCGACGAGAGGAATGCGGATCTGGCGCTTGATCTCACCGAGCTTCTCCGCCGCCTCCCGCACGGGGACGGCGCAGCGCACGATGTCGCAGCCCGCCGCCTCCAGCGACCAGATCTCGAGGAGGGTCGCCTGGACATCCCGCGTATCCGTCTTCGTCATCGACTGCACGGTGACGGGCGCGTCACCGCCCACCTTCACCGTGCCTACCGTGATCTGCCGACTCTTCCGCCGTGTGATCATGTCGCCCCTACCTGAGGAATTTGAACGCATCGATTCGCATCAAGTCATTGTAGAGCGCGTACACCATGAGCAGCATGAGCAGCACGAAACCGAGCTGCTGGGCCGCCTCCCGTTTGCGCAGCGACAGCGGGCGTCCGAGCACCGCCTCGATCACGAAGAAGAACAGGTGGCCGCCGTCGAGCATCGGCACCGGCAGGAAGTTCAGCACGGCCAGATTCACGCTGATGATCGCCGTGAACATCGCGAGAGGACCGAGGCCTTCCCTCGCCTGCTGACCCGCCAACGAGGCGATCTGGATCGGCCCGCCGATGTTCGAGCGATCGATGGTACCCACCACGAGCTTCCAGAAGCCCTTGAGCGTGACCGTCGTCATCTCTTTCGTCCACGTCACCCCGTGCCAGAGGGCACGCGCGGGATCGTACGCGACGAAGCTCACCGCTTTGCTGCCGATCCCCGCCTGGATGCGGCCGATCTGGATCGTCCCACCGCCCGACGTTTTCTCCTCCTCCGCGTTGGGCGTCACCGTGAGCGTGAAGCGACGACCGTCGCGCTCGATCTCGACGGGCAACGGTTGCCGCGGCCGCGAGCGGATCATTTGCACGAGATCCTCGGCCGTGTGGACGCGACGGCCGGCCACCGAGATCACGACGTCGCCGGGCTGGAGCCCCCCGGCTTCGGCGGGTGAGCCGGGGCCCACCGAGCTGATCTGTGGAACGCTCTGAGGCCCGGCGCCGATGTCCCATGTCGTCTTCGACTCGCGCAGGATCGGGTCCTGCACGGTCGTTTGCCGCGGCGTCACCGCGATGCTCTGCACCGTGTCGCCGCGCTTCACGGCGACCTCGAGCGGATGCCCGTTCGATGCCGCCACCGCGCGGTCGACGTCCTCCCAGTACGCGATGCGCTTTCCGTCGATCGCCGTGATCACGTCCCCCGAGCGCAGTCCCGCGCTCGCCGCGGGGCTCTCCTCGACGACCCGGCCCACGGCCGGCGGCCACACAGGACGCCCCATCGTCATGAGCACGACGGCGACGATGAAGGCCGCCAGCACGAAGTTCATCGCCGGTCCCGCAAAGACGATGAGAAAGCGCACCCAGAGCGGCTTCAGGGCGAAGGCCTTCTTCGGGTCGTACGGCAGGCTGGCGGCGCCCTCGAGCGGGCTCTCCTCTCCCAGCATCTTCACGTAGCCGCCCATGGGGATCGCCGAGAGGCAATACTCGGTCTCCTTGCCGCGCCAGCGCAGCAGCACCGGCCCGAAACCGAGCGAGAAGCGCTCCACACCGACGCCGGTCCATCGAGCCACGAGGAAGTGTCCGAGTTCATGGATCAGGATCAGGACCCCGATGACGAGGACGAACGAGAGGATGGTGGTCACGACGGTTCCCGCGTGCCGATCCCGGCGTCGACGAACGCCTGGACACGCCGGCGCGTCTCGACGTCGACGGCGACGCACTGCTCGATCGAGGTGAGCGCAGCGAAGGGCATCGCCGCCAGCGCGCGCTCGATCAATTCCGCGATCGCCGTGAACCGGATCCGCCTGTCGAGAAACGCGGCCACGGCGATCTCGTTCGCGGCGTTGAGGACCACCGGCGCGATCCCGCCCGTCTCGAGGGCGGCGCGGGCCAGTCGAACGCACGGGAATTTGTCCAGATCGGGCTCGAAGAACGTGAGCGCACCCTTACGCGTGAGGTCGAGGCGCGCGCTCGGCACCGGCAGGCGCTCAGGATACGTGAACGCGTAGAGGATCGGGATGCCCATGTCCGTGACCCCGAGCTGCGCGATCACCGAGCCGTCGATGTACTCGACCATCGAGTGCACGATCGACTGCGGGTGCACGACGATCTGCACCTGCTCGGGCGCGACG
>JBGOTH010000018.1:0-14123 GCA_041476345.1 Methylomirabilia bacterium | reverse complement strand
GTCCCGCCCGCGTACGCCGCGGAGATGGTGGTCTATGACGCAGGGGCGGGGGAGATCCGCACGCACTACGCGGGATTCTTCGATCCGGGCTTCGGTTTCGGGGCCGGCGACGTGCTCGGCACGAAGGTGGTGATGGAGGTTCGTGCGCGCGAGGTGCCGTTCATGGTGTACGACGGCCAGACCTCGTTCAAAGTGGGGTTCGAGCGCCTGGCAGCGCCGCCCGACCGCGTCTATGGGGTGGGCATGGGGTCGTCCTACCAGCACCAGACCCTCACGCTCAGCAAGCATTTCCGGCGCCCATAACGGTCGACGGCCGCGGGCGGTCAAGGTCTATAGATTGCGGCGCGGCCCCGATCTGGGCGAGTGTTAGAATCTTTCCACGAGACGCACGTGTGTGACGCCTCGGGGAGTGCCGGTCCACGGTCGCGTGCCCCAATGGAGGGCGACGATGGCAGAGCAAAAGAAGAAAGAGACACGACCGACGAAGCCCGCCGAAGGCGGTGACGGCGCTGCCGCCAGCCCGGAGATCGCCAAGAAGGGCAAGAAGATCAAGGAAGACATCGACAAGCTGCTGGACGAGATCGACGACATTCTCGAAGAGAACGCCGAGGAGTTCGTGAAGAGCTACGTCCAGCGAGGGGGCGAGTAGGCGATGCCGATCTACGAGTATCGCTGCCAGGGTTGCGGCAAAGACTTCGAGAAGTACCTTCCGCGCGTGGGAAGCGCCGCCGCCTGCCCGAGTTGCGCGAGCTCGCAGGTCACCCGGAAGCTGTCGGTCTTCGGCATGAAGAGCGACGGGACGCTGATGCCGTCCGGGACGATGGCGGGCGGCGGTGGCGGCTGCTGCGGCGGCGGCGGGTGCGGCTGCCACTGATCCGCCGCCCTACGGGGCGTCCTCGCTGATCGCATGGACCTCCGCCGCCTCGAAATCTTCGTCAAGGTCGCCGAGCTCGCCAGCTTCTCGCGTGCCGCCCAGGCGCTTTCGCTCACCCAGCCCACGGTCTCGGAGCACGTGCGCGCGCTCGAGGACGAGCTCGGGGTGCAGCTCCTGGATCGTCTCGGCCGCGGCGCCGCCCCCACGCGCGCGGGCCAGCTCCTGCTCGGCTACGCGCAACGGATGCTCACCCTCTCGCGCGAGGCGCGGCAGGCGATCGACCAGTTTCAGGGACGGTTGTCCGGAGAGCTGATGGTCGGCGGCAGCACGATTCCCGGCGAATACGTGCTGCCCGTGCTCATCGGTCAGTTCAAGGCCAAGCAGGCCGACATCTCGATCGTGCTGCTCATCGGCGACAGCCATCAGGTGAGCGAGTGGATCGAGGACGGACGCGTGGAGATCGGCGTGGTCGGCGCGCGGCCGCCCCAACGCACGCTGGAGGCGCGGGAGCTGATGAGGGACGAGCTCGTCGTCGCCCTGCCGGTCGAGCACGCGTGGGCGCGACGCCAGACCGTGAGCCTCGCCGAGCTGCAGGCCGAGCCGATGGTCGTGCGCGAGCACGGCTCGGGTTCTCGCGCGGCGCTGGAGCACGCGCTCGACGCAGCCGGCACGAGCCTCGCGGCGTTCCGCGTCGTGGCCGAGATGGGCTCGACGCAGGCGATCAAGCAGGCGGTGCGCGCGGGCGTCGGCGTCTCGCTGATCTCCCGGCGCGCCGTCGAGGACGAGTGCCGCGTCGGCCTCCTCGCGTGCGTGAAGATCGCCCGCGTCCACGTCGGGCGCGCCTTCTACCTCGTGACGCACCGCGACCGTACCCGCTCGCCGCTGGCGCTGGCCTTTCTCGCGTTCCTCGAATCGCAGATCCCGCCGACGGTATCGTAAGCGTATGACCGGCAAGGAAATCCGACTCACCTCGTACGCCTCCTGCGCCGGCTGAGCGTCCAAAATGGCTCCTGGAGATCTCCAGGAGGTGTTGAGCGCCATCAAGCCGGCGACAGGCCGTGAGGTGCGGGACCTGCTCGTCGGGCTCGGGAGCGCCGACGACGCCGCCGTCTATCGGCTCGCGCCGGACCTTGCCATCGTGGAGACCGTCGATTTCTTTCCCCCGGTGGTCGACGACCCATACACGTGGGGCGCCGTGGCGGCGGCGAACGCGATGTCGGATGTCTACGCGATGGGCGGCGAGGTGCTCTTCGCGCTCGCGGTCGCGGGATTCCCGCGCGATCTGCCGAAGTCGATCATCGTGGACGTGTTCCGCGGCGGCGCCGAGAAGGTCGCGGAGGCCGGCGGCGTCATCGCCGGCGGGCACACCGTCGTCGACGCGGAGCCGAAGTACGGTTTGTGTGTCACCGGGCGGGTGCACCCCGATCGCATCTTCATCAAGGGAGGCCTGCGCCCCGGGGATCGCCTGTTCCTTTCAAAGCCGCTCGGCACTGGTGTGATCACCACCGCCGCGAAGAACGACGCCGCGTCGGCGGAAGTGCTTGCCGGCGCCGTCCGGAGCATGCTGCGTCTCAATCGCGTGGCCGCGCAAGTCGCGCAGACGTTCGGCGTGCGAGGTGCCACCGACATCACCGGCTTCGGGCTGCTCGGTCACGCTTTCGAGATGGTCGAGGCCTCAGGTGCAGGCATCGTCATCTCGGCATCGCGTCTGCCGTTTCTCCCCGGGGCGCGAGAGCTTGCCGGGCAAGGACAGTTCAGCGGCGGCATGACGCGCAACCGGCGGCATCTCGATGCCGTCATGGGTGAACGGCTCGTGATCGACGCGGGGCTGTCCGCGGGGATCGTAGGACTTCTCGCGGAGGCGGAAACATCGGGAGGTCTGCTGTTCTCCGTCGCGCGGGAGCGCGCGGCCGACGTCGTCGGGGCCGTGGCCGCGCGGGGCGAGAGCTGCACGGAGATCGGCGAGGTCACCGTCGAGACTACGATTCGCGTCGTCACCTAGTCCATAGTCGTTTCCGATAGACTCGCCCCTCTCGCATCGCAAAGCTCGATTTGCAATGTCGCGCGCGCACCCCTAGATTTTCTTCGGCAGAATCGTGCGCGTGTCGACGTGCATCCGAAATCAAAGCCGTTGACTGTCAGTGCTCGGAGGAGATCGAATGGACCGTCGCAAGTTTCTGAAATTGTCCGCCGCGCTGCCCGCCGTGTCCGCGTTGTCGTACCTGCCCGGCGTCGTTTCGATCGCTCGGGCGCAGCAGAAGGACTTCAATCCACGGCCCGGCGCGTGGCACGCCTACGAGATCACGACACGCGTCGAAGTGATGAAGCCTTCGGGTGTCACGCGCGTGTGGGTCCCGGTGCCCGTGGTCGAGTCCGAGTACCAGAAGCTCCAGGGGAACACGTGGTCGGGGAACGCCAAGGTGATGGCGCCTGCGACGGATCCGCAGTACGGCGCCGGCATGGTGTACGCCGAGTGGCCGGCCGCTGAACAGGTGCCTGTGCTCGAGGTGATCAGCCGCTTCCAGACGCAGGATCGCGCCACCGACTGGTCGAAGAAGACCACGGCGCGGCTCGATCCGGCGATGGTTCGCAAGTGGACGCAACCGACCGACCTCATGCCGACCGACGGGATCGTGAAAGAGACGGCCGACGACGTCACGCAGGGCAAGCGCACGGACCTGGAAAAGGTCCAGGCGATCTACGACTGGATCCTCGCCAACACGTACCGCGAGGTCAAGGTTCGCGGCTGCGGTGTCGGCGACATCAAGGCGATGCTCGAGACGAAGAACTTCGGCGGCAAGTGCGCTGATCTCAACGGGCTGTTCGTCGGGTTGAGTCGCGCCTCGGGGGTACCGGCGCGCGACATCTACGGCATCCGCGTCGCGCCATCGGCATTCGGCTACAAGTCACTCGGCGCCGGCTCCGCGAACATCAGTAAGGCCCAGCACTGCCGCGCCGAGGTCTTCCTCCAGGACTACGGCTGGGTGGCGATGGACCCGGCGGACGTCGCGAAAGCGGCCCGCGAGGAGACGAGCGAGTGGCTGAAGATGGCCCACCCGCTCATCGCGGCCGTCCGGCCGAAGCTCTACGGCGGGTGGGAAGGCAACTGGCTCGCGTACAACGTCGCGCATGACGTGAAGCTGCCGAGCGCGCAGGCGGGCAGGGTCGGGTTCCTGATGTATCCGCAGGGCGAGACGGCCGGAGAGCGCCGCGACAGCCTCGACGCGGACACCTTCAAGTACACGATCACGACGCGCGCGATCTGAAGCTGCTTCGCGTCCTCCTGGGTCTCGGCCTCGCCCTCCTCGCCGGAACGGCGACGGCCGGGACCTCGCGGTTCGTTCCGTGGAGCCGACCGGACACGCCGCCGCTCATCCTCAAGGATCTCGACGGTCGGACACACACGCTCGCCGACTATCGCGGCAAGGTGGTGCTCGTGAACTTCTGGGCGACGTGGTGCGAGCCCTGTCGCGATGAGATGCCCTCGCTGCGGACGCTCCGCGAGCGGTTGAGGGGCCAGCCGTTCGAGATTCTCGCGGTCAACTACGGCGAGTCGGCGACGCGCGCGAGGGAGTTTCTCGAGCGCGAGCAGCTCGACCTTCGTGTCTTGCTCGATCCCAATCAGGAGGCGGCGCGGGCGTGGCGCATCCGCGTGCTGCCCGGCAGCGTGCTCGTCGGCCCCGACGGCCGCGCGCGCTCCTCCGTCATCGGAGAGATCGACTGGACGAGCGAGGACGCGGTGAAAGCCGTGCGCGCGCTGTTGCCTAGCGCGAGGTCTGGCGGTTCCGGAGGACGCTGAGGAGTCGCTGCTTGAGCTCGGGGGGGATCGTCGGGTCGGGGAGCTTTCGGGTGGTGTCGATGGTGCTGCGGTACGTGTTGACGAACGCCACGCAGGGCGGACAGCCCTCGATGTGCCAGTCGATGAGTTCGCGCGTCTCGCGGGGAAGCGTGCCGTCGATGTAGTCGGCGAGCAACTCTGCGATCCGGCGGCACTCCATCTCGGTCGGCTCTGCCATTGGCTCTCATTATATGTAGATGTCCCGGGCGCTCCAGGCGATTCTGGCGGCGCGGATTGCCCATCGGACGTGATGCCCGTATCCTCGGCCCATGCCCGCCCGCGCGGCGTTGCTCACGCCGTCCGCCTCCCCGTCGGTACGTGGCAATGCCGTCACCGTCGCTCGGATTGCGCGCGGCCTGGCCGCCCGCGGTGTCGACGTACGCGTGTGGGATCACTCCCGGTACGACGAGACGACGATCGAGGCGGAGGTGAGGGCGTTCGCGCCGTCGGTCGTGCACGCGTTTCACGCCTGGCGGCTCGGCCCGCTCGGGCTGCGCCTCGCGCGGCGCGCCGAGCTTCCGTTCGTGGTGACGCTGACGGGAACCGACGTCAACCACGATCTCTTCGATCCGGAGCGCGCGGCCGTCGTGCGCCGCGTGCTCGAAGGCGCGGCGCGCATCGTCGTGTTCGACGACGCGATCGGTGCTCGCGTGGCGGGGGCGCTGCCGGATCTCCGGGCGCGGATCGCTCGTGTGCCGCAGGCGGTTGATTTTCCGCCCGCGGCACCGTTCGATCTTGGCGCGGCCTGGCCCGAGCTCCCCGCGCGGCGCGTGATGTTCGCGTTTCCAGCGGGCGTTCGCCCGGTCAAGCGCAGCCTGATGCCGCTCCCCGCGTTGGACGCGCTGGTCGCGCGGCACCCGCATGCACGCTTGCTCTATGCCGGACCCATCCTCGACCCTGTGGAAGGTGAGGCGCTCGTCAGGGCACTGTCGAACCGACCCTGGGCGCGATATATCGGCGAACGACCACACGGGCAGATGGCCTCGCTGATGTCGCAGGTCGACGTCGTCCTCAACTGCTCGATCAGCGAGGGCGGCATGGCGAACTCCATCCTCGAGGCCTTCGCATGCGGACGGGCCGTCCTGGCTGCCGATATCGAAGGCAACCGCTCACTCGTTGAGCACGAGGTGAGCGGCCTTCTGTTCTCCGACGAGGCGGAATTGGCGCGGATGGCCGAGCGTCTACTCCTCGACGCGGCCCTCCGCGCGCGCCTGGGCGCCGCAGGGCAAGAGCGCGCGCGCCGGCACTTTCCGCCAGAGCGCGAGATCGAGGGCTACCTGGCCATCTACAACGCGGTGATCCCGGCGTCGGCGCGATGATTGGCAGCCCCCTTGCACCAAGCAACGTCACTAGACCGCGCGAGCCACGTCCATATAATGAGAACGCTGGTAGCGCCCGGTCCGCCCGAAAGGAGAGCCCATGACGCAGGACCCGAGGGTCGAGCAGTTCATTTCCTCCTTCCAGGCGTTACGCCGTGAAGTCGAGAAGGTCATCGTCGGACATCGGGAGATCATCGATCACGTGCTGATCGGCATGTTCGCGGGTGGGCACGTGTTGCTCGAAGGTGTCCCGGGTCTCGGCAAGACGCTGATCATCAAGACGCTCGCGGAAGGTCTCGAGCTGTCGTTCTCGCGCGTTCAGTTCACGCCCGACCTCATGCCGGCGGACATCATCGGCACCAACATCATCGTGGAGGATACCGACGGCCGGAAGCACTTCCAGTTCCAGTCGGGGCCGATCTTCGGCCACATCCTGCTCGCGGACGAGATCAACCGGGCGACGCCCAAGACGCAGTCCGCGCTGCTGGAAGGCATGCAGGAGGGATCCGTCACGGTCGGCGGGGTGTCGCGGCCGCTGCCCGCGCCGTTCTTCGTGCTCGCGACGCAGAACCCGATCGAGATGGAAGGCACGTATCCGCTCCCCGAGGCCCAGCTCGACCGCTTTCTCTTCAAGCTGCGCGTGCGCTACCCCGCGTTCGAGGAGTTGAACGCCATCATCGATCGTACGACGCAGGTGCGGGCCGTCGCGGTCGACCGTGTGATGACCGGCGCCAGCGTGCTCGGCTTCCGCGAGCTCGTTCGCGAAGTGCCGATCGCGACCCACGTGAGAGACCTCGCCTCGACGATCGTCATGGCGACGCACCCGCAATGGGAGCATGCGCCGGAGGTCACGCGGCGATTCGTCCGCTACGGCGCAAGCCCGCGGGGGGCGCAGGCCCTCGTGCTCGGCGCGAAGGTCCGCGCGCTTGCTGAAGGCCGCTACAACGTCAGCGCGGACGATCTGAAGCAGCTCGCGGCTCCGGCGTTGCGTCACCGCGTCATTCTCAACTTCGAGGGCGAGGCGGAAGGGATCGACGTCGACAACCTGATCGAGCAGATCGTCGACACCGCCGTCGCCACCACGAGCCAGAACAAAGAGCTCTTCGTCCGCTGACGCGGGAGGACTGACGTGGCCCATTCCGATGCGCTCGATCGGCTGGTGCGCGAGATCGCCGCACAGGTACGCTGGCGCCGCGCCGAGCACTATGGTCTGCGCGGACTGTTCTGGGGCGCGGTGGCCGCCGTGCCGCCGCTCCTGTTCCGGAGCCTCCTCGGTCCGTGGGCGATTGCCGTGGCGATCGGCCTGGTCGTCGCCGGCGCGCTGGCGGGCGCGGCCTGTGGGTTCACGAAGCGTGTCGCTCCGTTCGATGCGGCCCGTCTCGCGGACCGCGCGTTCGGTCTCGCGGATCGCCTGACGACCGCGCTGGAGTGGGCCGATCGTGACGAGCGCACACCGCTCGTCGATGCGCTCGTCGTGGATGCCACGACCCGCGTGGAGTCGGTGCGGCTCCGCCAGGTCGTCGCGCGCATCCTGCCGCGTGAAACGCGATTTCTTCCCGTACCCGCGGTGATCGCGCTGGTGCTCGCCATCTCGCCGCCCGTGCCGCTGCCGCGCGCGAGCCTGCCCGACTTCTCGCCCGCCGGGGACAAGGAAGCGGCGCGCGAGCGCGGCGACGGCGTCACGCTCGAGGATCGTGCGAAGCCGCTCGCGAAGGACCGACCACAGCGCGCCGCGTTCGAAGAGCGCGACTGGGCGCAGAAGGGTGCGACCGGCGCCGCCGCGACGGCCGGCGATCTCTCGGCGATCTTCAAGGACACGTCGCTGACGAGCCAGCGCCCCGACTTCAACAGCTTCATGAAGAAGGGCGACGAGCGTCTCAAGATGCTCGAGCAGATGGATCGTCTGCCCGACCTCCAGTCCGACTTCACGTCGAGCCAGTACAAGATGGTCTACAAGAAATCGAAAGAGCTCAAGGGCGGGTTGCACGAGAGCATCTCGCCGCAGAAGCTGAAGGAGCTGCTCGAGGAGATGGAACGGCTCGGCCGCAAGAGCGGCGGCAACTGGGGCCAGGACGTCAACGAGGGCATGGACGCGCTCGAGGGCGGGCAAACGGACCGCGCCATGGACGCGATGCAGAAAGCGCTCGACAAAATGCGTGCGCAGAGCGACGCGCAGCGGGGCGGCAAGAATCTGCGCGGCGGGCGCGAAAGCGATCGGCGGAGCGGGCGCCAGGGCGGGCGCGGCGAGGGCGGACCGGACGAGCAGGACTTCGGTGAAGGCGAAGGCATGTTGCCGGGCAAGGGCAAGAGCGGCTCGCCGAAAGGGGAAGCCACGCGTCGCCTCCAGGGCAGTCCGTATGACGTGGGCGTCGAGGGTGAGTCACGCAGGGGCAAGAAGGACGGCTACGACACGAACATGACGGGCCGGGCCGGCGCGATGTCCTCACGCCTGTCCTACCTGGGGATCATCGGGCAGTACCGCAAAGCGATGGAGGACGCCATCTCGCGGGAGCAGATCCCGCGCGACTTCCACGAGCAGATCAGGGACTACTTCCAGGCGCTCGACGAGAAATAGCGTGCGGTCCTCCGAGCGCCTCACGTTCTTCACGCCCGAGTTCCTGGCCCAGCTCGAGCGACTCACCCTGGCGTCGCGCCGGATCTTCCACGGCCGCGTCAAGGGCGAGCGTCGGAGCCCGCGCAAGGGTCAGAGCGTGGAGTTCTCCGACTACCGAGCCTACGGCGTCGGCGACGACCTCCGCTACGTGGACTGGAACGCGTACGCGCGGCTCGGCCGCCTGCACGTGAAGCTGTTCGTCGACGAGGAGGATCTCTGTCTCAACCTCCTCGTGGACGCGTCCGCCTCCATGGACTTCGGCCGCCCGACCAAGCTCGACTACGCGGTGCGGCTGGCGGCGGCGCTCGGCTTCGTCGGTCTCGTCGGGCTCGAGCGCGTCGGCGTCGGCATTCTGCGCGATCGCGCGGCGGAAGGGTGGTTGCCCGCTCGCGGCCGGAACCAGTTCCCCGCGCTGCTCGACTTCCTCACCGGCGTCAAGCCGGCCGGCCCCACGCGGCTCAACGACGCGATCCAGACGTACGCGATGCGATCGCGCGAGTCGGGACTGGCCGTGATCGTCTCGGACTTGCTCGACCCCGCCGGCTACGAGACGGGACTGCGCGCCCTCATGGAGCGCCGTTTCGACGTCCACGTCGTCCATCTTCTGGACCCGGAAGAGATGGCGCCGGAGTTCGCGGGGGATTTCCGTCTCGCCGACGCGGAGACGGGCGAGGTGCGCGAGCTCAGCGTCGACCGCGAGGCATTGCGTGACTACCGCGAGCGGTTGCACGCGTTCCTCGAGCGCGCGGAGAACTTCTGCCGGGCGCACGAGATCGGGTACCACCGCGTGGTCACGGACACGCCCGTCGAAGAGTTCGTGCTCGCGCAGCTGAAGGGGCTCGTGCTCGCATGAGCTTCCTGTCCCCGTTCGCCTTCCTGCTCTTCGGGCTCTCGCTGCCCCTGGTGATGCTGTACTTCCTCAAGGTCCGGCGGCGGGAGCGCCGTGTTCCGAGCCTGCTCCTGTGGGCGCCGGCGATGCGCGACCGCGAGGCCTCCGCGTTCTTCCAGCGGCTGCAGCGCGACCCGCTCCTGATCTTGCAGATCCTGGCCCTGCTCGCGCTGACCCTCGCCCTCGCGCGGCCTACCGTCACCGTCCTCGGCGACGGCGCGCGCAAGGTCGTCGTCATCCTCGACAACTCGGCCTCGATGAAGGCGCGCGACGTCGCGCCCTCGCGCTTCGAGCGCGCCAAGGCCGAGGGGGCGGCGTTCGTGCGGCGGCTGGCCGAGGGCGCCGAAGTGATGGTGATCGAGTCGGCGGTGCAGCCGCGCGTGCGCGCGGCGTTGAGCCGCGATCGCGATCGAGCGCTGGATGCGATCTGGTCGGCGCGCGCCACCGACTCGCCGCACCGCGTGGTCGAGTCCGTTCGCATCGCCCGGGCGCTGGTGGGCACGGATCCGCGCGCGGAGATCCACGTCTTCACCGACGGCGCGTTCACCGTGGCGGCCACTCCCGACACGACCGATCCGCGCCTGCGTTGGGTCGGCGTGGGGCAGGGCGGCAGGAACGTCGCCATCACGAATTTCTCGGTCCGGAAGATGTCGTACGGCTCGTTCGAGTACCAGGCGTTCGCGTCGCTCGTGAACTGGACGCCCGAGACGCAGACATTCGACTTCAGCCTCTCCGTCGACGACAAGTCGATCGCGGAGAAGTCGGTGACCCTCGAGCCGAACGTGCGCCGCTCGCTCGTGCTGCCGTTCACTCACCCAGGTGGCGGCACCGTGAAGGCGAGCATCGACGTCCGTGACGACCTCGACACCGACAACGCGGCGTGGGCGGTGCTGCCGCCGCCGCGGAAGATCGCCGTGCTCCTCGTGAGCCCGGGCAACCTCTTCCTGGAGAAGGTGCTCACGACCGATCCTCTGGTCGTCGTCGAGGTGCGCACGCCCGACCAGTACCAGGGCGGTATGGAAAACGCGGACGTCGTAATCCTCGACTCCGTCAGCCCGCCTCGCGTGGGGCCCGGTCGCTTCGTGTTCGTCAACGGCGTGCCTGCCGACGTCCCGATCGAGGTGCTCGGCCGCAGCAACGAGCGCCCCACCGTCATGGACTGGGACCGGAGCCATCCCGTGATGCGCCACGTCGAGTTCTCGAAGGTCACGATCGACGATGCGCTGCGTATCCGGCCGCTGGCCGCGGGCCGCCCGCTCGTGGAGGCGGTCGGGGGGCCGCTGATCTACGCGCTCGAGGAGACCGACCGCAAGGCGATCTTCATCGGCTTCGACTTGTTCAAGACGGACTTCCCGCTGCGCGTGGCGTTCCCGCTGATCCTCTCCAACAGTCTCCGGTGGCTCCATCCGGCGGGACTCGACCAGGCGAGTCTCCAACTCGCTACGGGCCAGCCCATCCTGCTGCCCGTCGAGCACGGCGTCAGCGGTGTCACCGTCACGACACCGAGCGGCCGCGTGGTGAAGGGGTTGGTCACGCGCGGCGTCGTGAGCTTCACCGAGACCGACGAGGTTGGTATCTACACGCTCGCCACCTCGCGGAGCGAGATGCGCGTCGCGGTCAATCTGACCGACGCCGAGGAGTCGAACCTCGCGACGCGTCCGTTGCCGGCCTCGGCCTCGAAGCCACCCGAGGCCGCCGCGCCGGTCCCGATCCAGCGCGAGCTGTGGCCGCTCTTCGTCGCCATTGCCGTGGCGCTCTTGATCCTCGAGGGCTTGCTCTATTGGCGCCGGCAGAGTGCGGGCCGCCTGCGGTTGCCGGGCGGTGAAGGCGACCGCTGGGCGCTCGCGTTGCGCGGAGCGCTCGTGCTCCTGCTCTGCCTGACCTTCATGCGGCCTACCTTGCCGCGCTGGGTGGATCGGCTGAACGTCGTGTTCCTGCTCGACCACTCGGACAGCGTGAGCCTCGCGGCGCGCGAGCGCGCGTGGCGGTTTGTCGCGGATGCGGCGAAGCACATGAAGGGTGGCGATCACCAGGCCGTGATCGTCTTCGGTGAGTCAGCCGTGGTCGACCAGCCGCTCTCGAATCGCAAGGACGTGGAGCGGCCGAAGGCCGAAGTAGGCGGACGCGCCACCGATCTCTTCCAGGCCATCCAGCTGTCCCTCGCGAGCCTGCCGCCCGGCCAGGCCAACCGGATCGTGATGCTGACCGACGGGCGACAGACGTCCGGCAATGCCCTCGCCGGCGCGCAGTCCGCGAAGGACGCCGGGACGGACCTTTTCTACGTGGCGGCTCCGCTGACCTTCACGCAGGAGGTCGTCGCGGAATCGATGGTGCTGCCGCAGGAGGTGAAGCACGGGGAGCCGTTCCAGGCGAAGGTCGTCGCCTGGAGCTTCAAGGAGACGCAGGGGCGCCTCTCGCTGTTTCGCAACGGAGAGTTCCTCGGCTCCCAGGTCGTCCGCATGCAGGCCGGCAAGAACGTCTTCAGCTACCGGCAATCCCTCGACAACAGCGGGATCCATGTGTACCAGGCCGCCATCGAGGTCGACGGCGACACGATCGAGGATAACAACCGGGCCGTCGGCACGGTGGTGGTGCGGGGCAAGCCTCAAGTGCTGCTGGCCGAGAAGGACAGGAGCCAGGCGCAGTCGCTCGCCGCGGCGCTCCGGTCGCAGAACATGGAGGTCACCGTCGTGGAGGCGAGCCAGATCCCCAAGGAGATGGCGGGACTCCAGAAATACGACGGGGTGGTTCTGTCGAACGTGTCCTCGCTCAAGCTGTCGCGCCCGCAGATGACGGTCATCCGCGACTACGTCCGCGATCAGGGCGGCGGGCTCATGATGATCGGCGGCGAGGAGAGCTTCGGCCTGGGCGGGTACTACCGCACGCCGATCGAGGAAGCGCTGCCCGTCACCATGGAGGTGAAGCAGAAGGTCGAGATTCCGAGCCTCGCGGTGGTCCTCTCGATCGATCGGTCCGGCTCCATGGCGATGGCCACCGGCGACGAAAAGATCACCAAGCTCGACCTTGCCAAGGAGGCGGGTCACCTCGTGGTCGACCTCCTCGACGACCGCAACGAAGTCGGCGTCCAGAGCTGGGACACCGAATTCACCTGGGACGTGCCGATGCGGTCGGCGAAAGACAAGAGCGCGATCCACCACGCCATCGCGACCATCAAGGCGGGCGGGGGCACCGACGGGTACCCGGCGCTCAAGGAGACGTACACGCAGCTCTTCGAGCGCCCGGCGCTCCTCAAGCACGTCATCTTCCTCTCGGATGGGCAGATGACCCGCGGCGACTTCGCCGGCCTTCTCCGCAGGATGGTGAAGGACAAGATCACCGTCTCGTCGGTGGCGATCGGGAAGGACGCGGACGTTCAGCTCATGGTGGACGTCGCGAAGTGGGGCAAGGGCCGCTTCTACTACACCGAGGATTCGCAGACGATCCCGCGCATCTTCACCCTGGAGACGCAGCTCGCTTCGAAAGCGTCCCTGGTGGAACAGCCCTTCAAGCCGCAACTGACGGCGCCGGGTCACGAAGCCATGCAGGACATCGATTGGAAGAACGTTCCGCCGCTCGGCGGCTACGTCGCGACCACGGTGAAGAGCAACGCTGAGCTCGTGCTGATGAGTCATCAGGAAGACCCGGTCCTCGCGACGTGGCGCTACGGCGTGGGCCGCGCCGCCGCCTTCACCTCCGACGCCAAGCCGAAGTGGAGCGTGCTCTGGATGCGGTGGCGCGACTACAACAAGTTCTGGGCGCAGCTCACGCGTTGGACGCTTCGCAGCGGCAGCCGGAGCGATACGGTGGCGTCCGTCGAGCGGCGTGACGGCCTCGGCGAGGTGCTCGTCGACGCCGTCGACGCGAAGGGGGAGTTCATCAACTTCCTCGATTCGCAGGTCGGGGTGGTGGCGCCGAACAAAGAGCGCTCCGTCATCGACCTCGAGCAGGTCGCGCCCGGGCGGTACCGAGGACGCTTCCCCGCGCCACAGGAAGGCGTCTACCTCGTGGGCATGGCGCAGCGGCGCAACGACCAGGTGATCGGCTCTCAGCTCGCGGGCCTCGTCGTGCCTTACGCGCGCGAGCTGCGCGATCTCGGCGTGGACGAGACGTTCCTGCGCGAACTCACCGAGCTCACCGGTGGCGGCAATCTCGACGACCCGCGCGGCGCGTTCCTGAAGGCACGCCGGCAGTCGCGCATCTCCATCGACATGTGGCCCTGGCTCGTGGGGATCGTCGGTGTCATGCTGCTACCGGAGATCGCGCTCAGGCGTGTCGGCACGGGCGCCTTGAGCTGGCTCGTCCGCCGCCTGCGTCGGCGCGACGACCGGGCCGGCACGGAAAGGGAGGGCGCTCGATGAGCGGTCGACCGGGACGACGGTGCACGGTTCTGATCCTCGGGCTTCTGACGCTGCTCGTCGGCGTCACCGGAGCCGATGCTGCAGTCGTGAAGGCACGGGTGGTGTTGATCGCGCCGTTCGACGCATCCGCGCTCGAGGCCGATGACCGCTGGATCGGCGAGGCGGTCTCCCAGGTGCTCACGCTCGGTCTCGTGCAGCATCCGGCCTTCATCCCGCTCGAGCAGGGACGCC
>JBGOTH010000017.1:0-14756 GCA_041476345.1 Methylomirabilia bacterium | reverse complement strand
GAGGATGTCGACGCGTCCGAATCGGTCGACCGCCGTCTGGACGAGGCGCTGCGCCGGTTCGGGCTCGGTGACGTCGCCCACGACACCGACGATCGTGGCGCCGCTCTTCTGCGACGCGAGCACGGTGCGCTCGAGCAACGCAGCTTCGACGTCGCCGACGACGACCTTCGCGCCTTCCGCGGTCAGCCGCTCGACCACGGCGCGGCCGATCCCTTGCGCACCCCCCGTCACCACCGCCACGCGATCCTGGACGCGGCCGCTCATAGCACTCTTGAACCTTGACCGCCCATGGCGGTCAACTGTTTTCCAATCCGATCGCATGGGCGACGGTGTCCAGATGCGCGGCCGCGTCGCCGAAGTCGAGGCTCGCCGCCTGGATGCGCTTGTGGAAGAGATGCATCGGATGCTCCGCGCAGTAGCTGATCGCGCCGAAGATCTGGTGGCCGCGGCGGGCCACGGCCAGACACGCCTCCCCCGCGTACGCTTTCGCGATCGCGACGTCGGTCGCGGCGGAGCCGCCCGGCGTACCGCGCCCCGTCACGGTCGCGCGCCACGCGGCGACATGGAGGAGCCCGCGCGCGCAGTCCACGTCGCGGACGATGTCGGCGCACGCGTGCTGGATCGCCTGGTAGGCGCCGATCGGGCGCCCGCCCTGCACCCGCGTCTTCGCGTGCTCGACCGTCAGCTCGAGGATGCGCTGGGCGGCGCCGACCATGTCCGCGGTCCGCGCGAGCGCACCCGCCTCCAGCGCCGTCTCCACGGCGGCGCGCCCGGTGGCGAGCCAGTCGTCAGCGCGTACCTGGACGCCGTCGAAGGTCACCGCGAAGAGCCGCTCTCCGCTGATCGTCTCGAGCGGCGTGAGTGAGATGCCGCGCCGGCCCCTCGGCAGCACGAGCACCGAATGCTCCGTGCCCTTGCGGACGACGACGAGCAGGTCATCCGCGACGTGCGCGTCTTTGACGAAGAGCTTGCGTCCCGTCAGCCGCGCGTGACGGCTGGCCAGCGCCACGGCGTCGAGATCCAAGGTGCCGGACTCCTCGACGAGCGCGAGCGTCGCGATGCGATCGCCGGTCGCCAGCGGGTCGAGCAGGCGCTTACGCTGCCCGGGATCCGTGCTCGCGAGGAGCAGCGTCGTCGCCACCACCGCGCTCTGGACGTACGGCCCGGGGAGCGCCGTATAGCCCATCTCTTCCACGAGCAGCGTCACATCCAGCAGCGAGCCCTCGCTCCCGCCGAGGTCGGACGGAATGAGCAGCCCCGGCCAGCCGAGCTCCGCCATCCCGCGCCACAGCGTGGCGGCTTCGGCGTTCGCCTCGTCGCCGGGGTCGAGCGCGAGCCGTTGCGCGAGCTCGATCGGACAACGCTGCCGGAGATACTCGCGGGCGGTCGCCACGATGATCTGCTGCGCCTCCGAGGGGCGAAAGTCGATCACGGCGCGCCCTTCACCGAAGGGAGACCGAGGCCGCGCGTGGCGATGGTCGTGCGCAGCACCTCGGCGGTGCCGCCGGCGATCGTATGCCCGAGGCTCGTCAGGTACGCGTGTGAGATCTCGCCGTCGAGCTTCGCTTCAGGTGAGCCCGGACGCAGCGGCCCCCACGGCCCGAGCATGTCCATCCCGAGGCGCGCGAGCTTCTGGCCCGTTTCGTCGGCAAGGATCTTCGCGACCGCGGTCTCGTAGGTGATCGCGACCTCGTCACGCATGAGACAACCCACTCTATAGAAGAGCCAGCGGAGGGCCGCGATGTCGGTGGCGATGCCCGCGAGCCGCCGGCGCAGCACGGGATCACGCGCGAGCGGCACGCCGCCGACCTGCGTGCTGTTCGCATACTCGACGAGGCGACCCAGCGTGCGCTGAAGCGCGGGCGCCTTGTAGAAGCGTCCCCAGAAGCGATCGGAGTCGAGACCGTTCAGGAGCGCGACGAAGCCTTCCCCTTCCGACCCGAGGCGCATCGCCTCGGAAACCCTCACCTCATCCAGGAAGACCTCGTAGTGATAGACCTCGCCTGTGAGGCTCGTGATCGGCCGGATGTCCATGCCCGGGGTCCCGTTCGGAACGACGAACATGGTAAAGCCGCGGCTCTTGCGCGCCTCGTGGCTCGTGCGCGTGAACACGAGTCCGTGCGTCGCGATCCCGGCGTGACTCGACCAGATCTTGTGGCCTCGGATCACGTAGTGATCGCCATCTCGACGCGCCTCGGTCTTGAGCGACAGAAGATCCGAACCGGCGTCCGGCTCGCTGTAGCCCTGCCAGAAGCTCGCCTCGCCGCGCGCGATCACCGGAAGCAGCTCCGCGCGGAGGGACGCGCTGCCGTACCCGATGATCGCGTCCGCGGTCTGCCACACGCCGGCGAGCGGTCCAAACGGCGCGCCGGCGAGCGCCAGCTCTTCCATGAGCACGAGCTTCCGGAACATCGGCAGCTCGCCGCCGCCGAACGCCTTCGGCCAGCCCATGCTGATCCAGCCCTGCGCGCCGAGGGCCCGGAGGAACGCGCGCGAGTGCGCCCCCGACCCGTAGCCGGCGTCCATGCCGTCGATCGGAAAACCCGAAGGCGGATGCGCGCCCAGGAAGTCACGGATGGTGGCCGCGAACGCCTGATCCTCGGACGAGAGTGCGAAGTCCATCAACGCCGGACTTCGACGCGCCCGTCCTTGACCACGAGCTTGATCCGCTGCGGATCCAGCAGGACGCGGATGTCGGCCAGGGGGTCGCCGTCGACGACGATGAAATCGGCGCGCTTGCCCTTCTCGAGCGTGCCCAGCTCGTGCTCGACGCCGAGACACTCGGCCGCCCAACCAGTCGCCGCCTGGATCGCCTGCATCGGGCTGAGGCCGGCGTCCACGAGGCATCGCAGCTCCCCGGCGTTCGCCGGGTGGCCGTGACCGCCGGCATCGGTGCCGGCGACGACCTTCACCCCCGCGGCCATCGCACGATGGATGCTCGCGAGATGCCGGTCGCGCAGCGCGCGCGCCCGTTCCCTCACGTGGGGCGACTTCGATTCACGGTGGTACTCGTACACCAGCAGCGTCGGCACGAAGAACACGCCGCGCTCGGCCATCATCACGATCAGCTCGGGATCGTCGTCGAGGTACGAGCCGTGCTCGATCGTATCGACGCCGGCCTCGAGCGCGATGCGCAGGCCGGCGCCGCCGAGGGCGTGGCACATGACCTTGCGCCCGAGCGCATGCGATTCGTCGCACAGCGCCCGCATCTCGTCGGCATCGAACGCCTGGTCCATCGGACCGTGGCCGGCACGCGAGCTGGCGCCCCCGGTCGTCGCGCACTTGATGACGTCCGCGCCCGCCCGGACCATCGTCCGCACCACTCTCCGGACCTCGTCGACGCCGTTGGCGATGCTATTCGGCAGCGACGGGTCGTTCGGCACGAAGCACTCGTGGCCCGACGGGCTCACGCGATCGCCGATGCCGCCGATCGGCGAGATGATCGCGACGGCGGTGTAGAGGCGCGGCCCCTTGATCAGGCCTTCCTCGACGGCGGCGCGGAACCCGGCATCGAGCCCTCCTCCGTCGCGGATCGCCGTGTACCCCATGCCGAGGGTCTGCGTGATCACCTCCGCCGTGCGGAGGTGCCGGGTGCTCGCGCGCTCGTTCAGTCCCCAGCGCCCCGTCAAGTCATAGCCGTGGTTCGCCAGGTGATCGTGGCAATCGATCAGGCCGGGCAACACGGTCATCCCCGACGCGTCGATGTCAGTGCCGGTGGTCGACCCCGTTGCCCCGTTGGCGACCGATTCGATCCTGCCGTCGTGGATGACGAGAGTGGCGTCGCGCACGGGCGCGGCGCCCGTGCCATCGATGAGGGTGCCGGCGCGAAGAACCGTCATCTAGTACCCCTTTGCGCGGTCGACGACGTTCAGCAGCGGCGCGCCCGCGAGATAGCGGCGCAGGTTCTCCGCGAAGAGATCCGTACACTTGTCGTCGTAGGTCGGCAGAAATCCGGACACGTGCGGCGAGAGGATCACGTTCTCGACGCCGTACAGGACATGCCCGGCGGGCGGGGGCTCCTGCGCGAAGACGTCGACGGCCGCGCCGGCGATGCGTTTGTCGCGCAGCGCCTGCGCGAGCGCTCCTTCGTCCACGCTGGCGCCGCGCCCTACGTTGATGAAATACGCGGACGGCTTCATGGCGGCGAAGGCCCCGGCGTCGATCATGCGCTCCGTCTCGCGCGTGAGCGGCGCGGCCATCACGACCACGTCAGCGCGTCCGAGCAGCGCCGGCAGCTCCTTCGGTGAGAACCACGAATCCGGCAGCGTCCCGTCCGGATCCCCGGTGCCGGGGAGCGAGTAGCCATCGTCGGCCCGGCGCGAGGGATCGCGCTTGCACGCGAGCACGGTCATCGCGAACGCGGTCTTCGCGATTCGGGCCAGCTCACGCCCGATACTGCCGTAGCCGATGATCCCGAGCGTGGCGCCGCGCACCTCGCTCGGCACGAACAGCGGCCAGCGGTCACGATCCGGTGGCCAGGTCCCCTTGCGCTGCCACTCGACCATGATCGGGACGCGATGCGCGAGGGCCAGCAGCATCGTGATCGCATACTCGGCGATCGTGGCCGCGTGCACGCCGCTGGCGGTCACGATGGGAATGGCGCTGTCCGTATAGAGCGGGTGGTCGTAGAGCGTGTTCACGCCGGCCATGTGCACCTGCACCCATCGAAGGTTCGGCGCGCGCGCCAGCTCGCGGGGTGGATTGCCGGCGTACAGGACGTCCGCTCGCGCGTAGTCGGCGTCCGCGGCGTTCGCGCGGCTGACCACGAGACGCGGCGAGACGGCGCGCACCCGATCGAGCAGCGCATCCCCGAAGGGCATCGTGACCAGCACGTTCAGCGTGTCGCTCATGACGTGACCTATCCTACAGCGAGCCTGCTAAAATCCCCTCTCGTGAACACTCCCCCGCTCGAGATCGTCAGTACCGTTCCGGACCGCGCGATGGTCATCTTCGCCCACCCCGACGATGCGGAAATCGGATCAGGTGGTGTCATCGCCAAGTGGATCAAGGCCGGCTGTGAGGTCACCTACGTGCTGTGCACGACGGGCGACGCCGGCACCGCGGATCGCTCGCTCACACCCGCGGAGCTCGTCGAGAAACGCGCGGCCGAGCAGCGCGCGGCCGCGGATGCCATGGGCGTCAAGCATCTCGTCATGCTCGGGTATCCGGACGGCCGCCTCAAGGACACGGACGAATTCCTCGGCGACGTCGTCCGCGCGATCCGCGCCTACAAGCCCTACACGGTCTTCGCGCACGATCCGTACCGAACCAAGGGCTTTCAGCACCGCGACCACCGCGCCGTCGGCATCACGGTGACCGACGCGGTCTATCCGTTCGCCCGCGACCACCTGCACTTCCCCGAGCACATCACGCAGGAGGGGCTCGAGCCCCACAAGGTGCGCGAGCTCTGGTACTGGGGCATGGACCAGCCGGAGATCATCGTCGACGTCACCGGCTTCATCGAGCAGCAGATCGCGGCGCTCGTCCGCCACGAGAGCCAGATGCCTGGCTTCAACGTGCCGAAGGGCGAGACGATCGGGCAGCGAGTGAAGCAGCGCGCGAAGGACGTGGCCGAAGCCTACGAGTTCACGTACGGCGCGGTGTTTCGCCGGCTCCTCGCTCGGGGGTAGCGCGTGACGGCGCGGTCCGACGTCGTCGGCAGCCTGCTGCGGCCCGACTACCTCCGCGCCGCGCGGCGCGACGTGCGTGACGGCACGATCGGCCCGGCGGCGTTGTCCGCCGTCGAGGATCGCGCCGTACGCGAGGCGATCGCGCTCCAAGAGTCCGCCGGACTCGACGTCATCACGGACGGCGAGCTGCGCCGCGGCTCGTGGGTGGTCACGATCCCGCTCCGGGAAGAACGCGTCCCGCACGCGCCGCTCGCCGGCTTCGAGTTCCTGCCGGCCGACGCGGGCTGGTGGTCTCTGTGGAAGGAGCCCGACGGCAGGCCGGCCGTGGTATGGGACCAACCGCGACGGCCATTCATTACGCAACCATTGTCGGTGGTCGGCGACGTCGTCGCGAGCGAGTACACCTTCCTCAAGACGAACGCTCGAGTTCGCACGAAGTTCACGATCCCGGCACCGAGCTGGCATCGCATTTTCTGGCACCCGGAATATTCCCGTGCGGCGTACCCGACGCCTGAAGATTTCCTGCGCGCCGTCGCCGCGTACCTGCGCCTGCACGTGGTCGAGAAGATCGTCGCCCTCGGCGGTGACTACGTACAGATGGACGCGCCGAACTACGCGCAGTGGCACGTCGATCCGGACAATCGCGCGGCCTTCGAGTCGTGGGGGCACGACATGACGGCCGAGCTCGCCACGGATGCGGAGATCGATGACCAGGTCTTCGCGGGCGTCCGCGGGATCACCCGGGCGATCCACGTCTGCCGCGGCAACGCACCGGGGGGACGCTGGCTGGCGAACGGCGGCTACGAGCGCATCGCGGGCGAGGTCTTCCCTCGCCTGACGAACTACGACCGCGTGCTCCTGGAATTCGACACGCCCCGCGCCGGCGGCTTCGAGCCGTTGAAGCATGTTCGCAAGGACGCGGAAGTCGTGCTGGGCCTCTTCACGACGAAGCAGGGGGCGTTGGAGGACGCCGCGCTCGTCGAGTCGAGAATTCGGGAGGCCGCGACGATCGTTCCGTTGGAGCGATTGGCCGTGAGCCCGCAATGCGGCTTCGCGTCCGGCGAAGCGGGCAACCCCCTGACGATGAAAGAGCAGGCGGCGAAGCTGCAGCGCGTGGCACAAGTCGCGCGCGCCGTGTGGCCTGCCTAGCGCGAGGTAGGGGCGGCGGCGGGCGGCGCGGGTGGGCACTCGCCCCGGTTGACCCGTCCCCGACCACACAATGTAGGCGGCAACCACCAGCGATGGAAATAGCAGACCGGTGATTACGACTCGACGGCTCGGGGGTCAGAGGGGCGAGTGCCCGCCCGCGCCGCCCGCCGCCGCCCCTACCTCGCGCTACGCGAGACCATACAGCGCCGCGCAGTTGTCCCACAGGATCTTGCGCTTCGAGCCCTCGCTGACGCGCTCCAGCTTGACGAACTCTTCGATCGCGACGGGGAAGAGCCCGTCGGAGTGCGGATAGTCGGTGGAGACGACGATACGGTCGTCACCCATCGCCTCGATGACCTGGTAGAGCGGTTTTTCGTCGGCGTCGGTGGCCACCCAGCACTGGCGGGCGAAGTATTCGCTCGGCAGCATCGAGATCTTCACCTCGGAGCCCGGCCCGAACTTCTCCCACGCTTCGTCGAGCCGCCACAGCCACCACGGCAGCCACCCGCACGTCCCTTCGAGGAACGCGCAGCGGAGCCCGGGGTGACGCTCGAGCACGCCGCCCGCCGCCATGCTGCCGAAGGCCATCATCAGCTCGACGGGGTTGCGCCCCGCGACGCCGATGACGCGGCCGTTGGGCGTGTCGAGATAGCGGCGCGCCAGGTCGTCGTGCAGCGACGATTGCCCGGTCGGATGGAAACCGACGGGCACGCCGAGCTCCTCGATCGCGCTCCACAGCGGCTCGAGGGCCGGATCGTGCACGTGGCAGCCGTTGATCGGGTTCGGATTGCCGATGACAGCGACGGCGCCCAGCTCCCGCACCGCCCGCCGCGCCTCGGCGATCGCCCCGGGCACGTCGTGAAACGCGACCTGCGCCGCGAACCGGAGGCGCGTCGGCGCGAACTGGCAATAGTCGTGCGTCCAGTTGTTGTGCGCGCGCGCCAGCGCGGACGCGACGTCGGGCTGGAGGTCGTCGTGCATGAGCACCTGGCGGCCGCGCGTGCCGTAGAGCACTCCGATGTCGACGCCCTCGATGTCCATGGCCTGCACGTGCGACTCCGCGTCGTAGGCCCGTGAGTGCGCCACCTTGTAGTGCGGATGCCGTTCGAACGCCCGCTCCTGCAGGTCGCGTCCGACGACGGCGGTGTGCACGCGCTTCGACATCTCGCCGATCTCGATGTCACCGATCTTGATGACCGGCTGATTCGGGGCGCTCGCCGTGCCGCGGATGAACCGGGGCGCGAAGCGCTTGAAGGGCTCGTCGAGATAGCGCTCCCACAGACCGTCCGGCTCCATGGTGTGCAGATCACTGTCGAGGACGCGGAATCCCTGTTTCATATATTCCTCCTACCTTGACGGCCCATGGCCGTCAAATGTCTTCATTCGTATCGACTGATGTGGAGGGGTACGCCGTGCGTCGCTACCGGCTCGAGCGTCACCTCGCCGGTGCCGCGCAAGACGCCGGCGGTCCGGGCTGCTTCGAGCGACGCCAGCAGACCGCCGAAGTCGTCCGACACCATCGACAGCGCCACCAGACCATTCTGGCCGCCCACCTCGTGGGCGGGGACGATGAGCAGCGCATTGCGCCCGACGCCGAGCATCACGCGGGGCCCACCGTTCATCGTGATCTCCGGAAATCCGAACAGGCGCTGGAACACGCCGCTCGTCGCGCGTGGGTCCGCCGCGCCGATGATGAGCCGCTTCAAACGCAAGCGGGAGGTCGCGGCACCGGCACGGGCGTGGCGAAGCCCGGGGGCCCGTGCCGGATCGTCGGGCGAAGCCTGGGAGCCCGCGAGGTCAAGCGGCGTCGCAAGCTCGACGAGCACGCCGTCACACGCGCGCGGATGCAGAAATCCGACGTGCCCGGCCAGCCCCGGACGAGGCAGGGCGTCGATCAGCTCGGCGCCTTTCTCCTTCACCGTGATCAGCGCCGAGGCGACGTCCGGTGTGTCGAAACACACATGGTGCAGGCCTTCGCCGTGGCGCGCGAGAAAGCGGCCCACTCCGTTGGCCGCATCGAGCGGCTCGAGCAGCTCGATCTCGCTGTCGCCCGCCGCGAGGAGCGCGGCCCTGACACCCTGATCGGGAATCTCGGCTTCCTTGATGAGCGAAAGACCGAGGACATCCCGATAGAGCCGGTACGCCTCCGTCAACCGCTTCACCGCGATGCCGACGTGATGGATCGCCCTGATCACAGGATCGCGTCTCCTCTATCGAACCGACGCCTCCGCGCGCCGTGCCTTGGCGTCGCGGATTCGAATCCGGTGGTTGCGAAGCAGGGTACGCGGCAGCCGCCCCGGCGGGAAGTACTCGAGGGCGAGCGTCTCGTCGCACGTCGTCAGCGTGCCGCCGAGCACCGTGCATTCGAAGCAGGTGGTGATGTAGTGCCAGACGTTGCCGTCGGGATAGCGGACGACTTGAAGCGCGGGATTCGAGTACACGCCGACGATCCGCCGCGGCTTCACCCGGAGCCCCGTCTCCTCGCGCACCTCGCGGACGACGGCCTCCGCGACCGACTCGCCGATCTCGACGCTGCCGCCCGGCAATCCCCATTGCCCGCCGTCCGAGCGCTGCTGCAGGAGAATCCGTCCGCGGCGGTCGAAGATCGCGGCGGCCACGCTCGCACGCACACCGAGCGCTTTCCTGGAGTCGGGCTCGTGCCGGATCATGCCGCGGTGAACAGCTTGGCGAAAGCATCCGCGGGGAGCGGGGGCACCCCCGCCACCTCCGCGTTCTCTTCGACGTGGGCGGCCGACTTCATGCCCACGAGGGCGGTGCCGATCCCGGGCGTGGAGCGCGCGAACTGGAGCGCCCGCTGCGCGTCGGTCTGCAGACCGGGCAGGAACCCGGCGACCACCGGCGGCAGATTGCGGGTGAGCTGGCCCTGGTACACCGACGCCGACGCCATCACGTAGATGTCCAGGCGGCGTGCGGCTTCCAACAGCGTGACGATCTCGCCGCCCACGTGCTGGTTGGCCCGGGTAAACGGCTCGGGCGTCGCCAGGTTGTGAGGCAGCTGAATCACCTTCAAGTGATGGCCGGCCCCGCCGACGTCGCGCGCAGCGGAGACGATCTCTTCCAGCGACAGATGGCCGCGCGTTCCGGGATCGGCCCGAAACCCGTCCCATGTCGCGACGCCGTAGCGCGCGATCGTCTTGAGTGCGACCGCCTCCTCCAGCGCCTCGAAGGCGCGGCGGAGCCGCGCCACGAAGTCCGGACGCGCGACTTCTTCCAGCTGCGTCTCCGGGTTGTGCACGTAGTAGATGTCGAGGGTCTCGAGCCCGAGGTTCTTTCGGCTGCGGCCGATCTGATCCACGAGGAACGTCGGCGACATGCAATGCGCCCCGACGGCTTCCGCGGCGTCGACGATCCCGGGCCGCAGGTACGTTTCGACGATGTAGGCGCGCGGATCGGGAGGCATGACGCGATCGAAGGGGATGAAGCCGCCCTTGGTCGCCACGATCACCTCGTCGCGCGCGATGAGCCCGCGGCGGATGACCTCCTCGAGCACCGCGCCGATCGCGCGCTCGCTGCGCTGGAACCGATAATTGATGGCGGTATCGATCACGTTGATCCCGCGCTCGAGGGCGCGCGTGATCGCCTCCTGGTACTGGAGGTCGGTCGCGGCGTCCTCGCGGCCGAGATAGGTGCCGATGCCGAGGGATGACGTACGCGGTCCACCGTCGAGACGACGGAAGTGCTCGGCGGGAAGCCGGCCGCCGATGCGGGATGCGTAGCGCTCGGTGCCGTCGAACGTCGCGACGCCGGCGATCATGGGGGCATTATGCGGCACTGCTCAGCCCTCACGATAGACGAGGAGCACGCCGCCGACGGCCGTGAAGCAGAGCGTCCACAACCAGCCCGCACGGTCGGATGCCTCGGGCAGGCGCAGCTCGAGCCACCGTCCCCAGCCCGCGAACGCGCCGAGGATGCCGATCGGCGCGTGCGTGACCTCGGCGAGAAATTCCTGTTTGAGGTTGACCATCGCGTGCGAGTGCGTCAGCAAGAGGCCGCCGCCGGTCGCGCAGAGCAACGGGAACACGTAGCCCCAGGGCCGCAGGCCGAGGCGCCCGGTGCGCACGGCCCATTCGAAGACGCCGAACGCGATCACCACGCCGACGAACATTCGATGCTGGAGAACGTCCGGCAGCGTGAGGCTTTCCCAGAATCCCGCCGGGCCGAGCGGCCACGCCTTCGGGTCGTTACGAATGAAGAGGAACGCCCCGAGGCCGAGAAAGACGAGCGGCCAGTGTCGAGCCCAGCGCGCGCCGAGGCGCTCCCCGATGGCCAGCACGCCCATCGTGAGCACGAAGAATCCCGCCCAGTGATGGTTGTACTCGGACCACGCGCGCTCGATCGGCAGGCGCTTGTCCGGCACCGTCATGAGGGGATCGGCGGCGCGGAGCAGCTCGCCGACGGGCGGGCTCACGAGACGCGGCGTCGCCGGCACGAAGCGTGCGGCAACCTCGGCGACGCTCGCGCGATCATCCACCACGTCGACCGCAGGAGGCAGCGACGTCAGCGAGGCCGCCGCGAACAGCACGGTGAGCGCGAGACCGAGCTCCACCTCCACGTAGCGGCCGAGTCGGCCTCCGGGCCCGATCGTCGCGCGCGCCATGCGGAAGTTGGCGCTCGCGAAGGTGAGCGCGGCGGCGAAGAGCACCACCTTGCTGAGGATCATCACGCCGTAGGCGGTCCCGACGAACGCCGCGAGGTCGCCGACGTATCCGATCGTCATCCCGACACCGGCCGCGCTCAGCGTGACGACGGAGATGAGCGCCATTCGCGAAAAGCGCCGCACGATCTCCGAGTCGTCACCCCCGAGCGGGCGGGCGCGAGCCCGGGAGCCCGCGAGTACCAAGTGCGCGAGCCCTCCCACCCAGACGCCGGCGGCCACCTGGTGGACGGCGGCGAGCACGAGCGGGAGGCCGCGGCCGCCGACCCGTGCGATCGCGTGGCTGAGCACGGCGGACGCCGCGACGAGGGTGACGGCACCGACGGCGAGCGCGCTCCACGCGAGACGCCCGGCCGGCCGCCGCGCAAGCGTGAGCGCGAGAGCCGCGACACCGATCGCGAGCACGCTGCGGATGACGGCCACGCGCGCGAACGCCGTGTCGAAATACAGCGCGAGCGGCCAGGCGCCGTGGGCATCGGCGAGGGCGCCGAGTGCCACGAGCATCTGCGCGATCTGCGTCACGGCCACACCGGCAGCGCCCGCCGAGACCACGCGCAGCGCGAGGCGTTGGGCCAGATCGGGCTTGGTGTGCGGCTCCGCGCGCAGCACCAGGCTGATCCACGCGACGCCGCCGAGCGCCAGGCTCGCGCACACGTGGGCGAGTCCGCGGAGAATGACGTCGACGAACCCGGTCATGGCGTCGCCTTCAGCGTAAAGGTGAATCTCCCGGCGACCACGTGGCCGTCGGTCGACAGCACCTGCCACTCGACGCGGTAGCGGCCCGGCACGAGCTTGGGCATCGGCGCCGTGAGCCAGTCGACGGCGCCGTCGGCGGCCAGGGTCAGGTCGCGTCCGTCACCGCGCTCGGGAACGAGACGCAGGCGCGACAGGCGCTTCTCCATGCGGTTGTTGAAGCGCAGCCTGAGCACCGGCGGCGATGCCGTGAGCACGCTTCCGGCCGCGGGCGATGACGCGAGGAGGAGCGAGTGGGCGGCGGCGGGAGTCACCGTGAGGAGCAGCAGCACGACGAGGACGCCGGACGCGGCGAAACGCCGCATCAGCGCCAGTCGTCGAGAACGAGGTGCGTCGGGTCCTCGTAGTCCTCCTGCTTGCCCCGCTGCATGCGAACCATCGTGAACTCGATCTGGTACCCGCAACGGACGAGCGTGCTGTACGCCGTGTGGTACTTCGTGTAGACGGGCAGGATCACGCGCCCGACGCCGAGCTCGTGCGCTACTTCCTCGACGGCGGCGATGAATTGCTCGAGGTGCTCGACCTTCTTCTGCTGAGGGTCGATGGCGAGGAACTTCACGTAGAGCGCGCCGGAGGGCGCCTCGCTCACCCCGGGCGCGTGGTAGACCGCGAAGCCGACGATCTCCCTGCCGCGCTCGAGGAGGAGCGTGTCGCCGAGCGCCAGGCCGTCGACGATCTCGATCTCCTTGGCAAGGTCGAGGCCGCGGCACACGCCGTTGGTGATCCGATGCAGCCGCGCGAGCGTCGCCTTCTTCTTCGCTTCCTCCAACGTCGAGTACTTCCGCACGCTGTCGCCGGCCAGCTTGACCGGCGCCTTGAGCGCGGGCGCGGAACCCGCGGCCGGCCGCGTCGCCGCTGGACGGTCGAGCACGCGCGTCATCACGGCGGTCAGGTGCTTCGGCCGGTAGCCGAAGCGGTGGTAGAGAACGAGGTGCTTCGCGCTGTTCGGGTAGGTGACCGTCCCGTGCACCGCGACCTTGTTCTCCTCGAAGAAGTCCTCGACCGCGCGAATCAGCTGCTGGCCGATGCTCTGGTTTTGATAGTTCGTGAGCACCGCGACCGGCCCGAGGATGCCCACCGCGCCCCAGTTCACCGCAAGCGCGGCGCCGACGATCTTCGAGTTGTCCTCCTCGGCGACGAAACAGCCCCACGGCTCCGAGAGCCAGCGATGGTGCACGTACTGGGCGCCGCCGAAGGCCTGGCGGGGGCGTGTCCCGAGCTGCCGCTCGAGAAAGTCGGCGAACGTCTGCTCGATGACGTCGCGGATTTTGGAGAGATCGCCCTTCTTGACGCGGCGGATCTGGACCTTCGACGCCCGTCCTTGTGAGTCGAGTCCGGCCCGGTCGACCGTGGCTCTCACTCGCGCACGCCCGCGAGGTCTTCCAGAAGCGTGATGACCCCGGAATGGTCGAGGCCGCCACGCCCCTTGACCCGGAGCGCGTTGAAAAGTTCCTGGATGATCGCCGTCATCGGCACCGGCACACCGAGCTCCCGCGCCGATTCGAGGATGAGACCGAGGTCCTTGTAGTGGAGGTCGATCGTGAAGCCGGGCTTGTAGGTGTTGTTGACGTAGTTCGGCTTCTTCTGCTCGAGGCACTTCGATCCGGCCAGGCCTCCCGCCAGTGCCGTCAGCGTGAGCTCCCGGTCGAGACCCGCTTTTCTGGCGAGCGTCAACGCCTCCGCCAGCGCGGTGAGGTTGCCCGCGACGATGATCTGGTTGGCGAGCTTGGTGAAGCCACCGAACCCGAGCGGACCGAGCAAGGTGATGGTCTTGCCCATTGCCTGGAAGATCGGCAACACCATGTCGAACACGGCCTTGTCGCCGCCGACCATGATCGACAGCGCCGCGTTGATCGCGCCCTGCTCGCCGCCGGACACCGGCGCGTCGAGCATCCGAACACCCTTCACCGCGAGCGCCGTGCCGATCTTCTGCGAGACGATCGGGGAGATCGTCGACATGTCAGCGAAGATCAATCCCGACTTCGCACCCTCGAGGATCCCGTCCTTACCGAGCGCAACGAGCTCCACATCGGGCGAATTGGGGAGCATCGTGATTAGGACGTGGCTTTGAGCGGCCACGTCTTTCGGTGAAGAGGCCTTCGTTGCCCCGGTCGCGACGAGCTCATCGACGGGCCCGCGGCTCCGACTGTGGACGACGAGCTGGTACCCGGCCTTGAGGAGATTCTTGGCCATGGGACGGCCCATGATCCCCAACCCAATGAATCCGATTACTTGCGTCATGGCCCCCCCGGAAATCGCGCGCTAACAAATAGCATGCCGATACGGAGGGGTCAAGCGGGTGAGGCTATTTGGCGCTACCGATTCTTCCCCCAGAAAACTGGGACCAGCCAGGCGGCGCCGAGGGCCCGGAGCGTCTCGGGCCTGGGCTTCGTCGTCTTCCGGTCGTAGCCGATGTCGCGGTAGAAGACGTCCAGCATCTTTTCCCACTGCTCGGCGATCGCGATGCCCTTGCCGGGACCGTCGACCGGCGTCGAGCCGTAGCGCTTCGACGGATAGTCGGTCTCGGGACCGATGCCGCAGCGCAGGAG
>JBGOTH010000016.1:0-15016 GCA_041476345.1 Methylomirabilia bacterium | reverse complement strand
TCCGGGTCACCACGAGCCGAGGGAACTCCTCGTCGGTGGTGAGCTTGAGGAAGGGATAGTGCTTGTCGTCGCGGAGGATGATGTTGTACCGGGGTCGATGCCGGCGAACGAGGTTCGCCTCCAGCATGAGCGCCTCGAGCTCGTTGTCGGTGACGATGTACTCGAGGTCCGCGATCTGGCGAACGAGGAGGTCCGTCTTGGGGTCGTGCGGCCGCGACTCCTGGAAGTACGAGCGCACGCGGCTCCGGAGCGAGGCCGCCTTGCCGACGTAGATCACCTGGCCCTTGGCGTCGCGGTACAGATAGACGCCGGGCCGGTCAGGCAGGCGGCTCAGCTTCTCGTCGAGGGCCATGCGTCCATTGTAGAGGGTGTGGAGAGGCCTGGCTGCGCCGTCACGCCCGGATCTGGTGCCGGCGCAAGCCTTTCAGCCGATCACGCAGCTCGGCCGCCTGCTCGAAGTCGAGACGCCGCGCCGCTTCCTTCATCTGCACCTCGAGGCCGGCGATGCGAGCCGCGAGCGCCGCCGGCGACTCGAACTCCTCGGCCTCCGAGCTCTCGACCTCGACGGTCACGTAGTCACGCTCGTAGACCGTCTGCAGCAGCTCGTGGATGTGCGTGCGAATCGATTCGGGCGTGATGCCATGCTCGGCGTTGTACGCGGCCTGTAGGGTGCGTCGCCGCTCCGTCTCCTTGATCGTCGCCGCCATCGACCCGGTCGTGTGGTTGGCGTACATGATGACTTCGCCGTTGACGTTGCGCGCGGCGCGGCCGGCGGTTTGGATGAGCGACGTGCCGGACCGCAGATAGCCTTCCTTGTCCGCGTCGAGGATCGCGACCAGCGACACCTCGGGAATGTCGAGGCCCTCGCGCAGGAGATTGATACCGACGAGGCAGTCGAACTTGGCGAGCCGCAGATCACGGATGATGGCCATCCGATCCAGCGTGTCGATGTCGGAATGCAGGTAGCGCACGCGGATCCCCGCCTGCTGGTAGTACTCGGTCAGGTCTTCGGCCATCCGCTTCGTGAGCGTGGTGACGAGCACGCGCTCCTCGCGCTCCGCGCGCTGGCGGATCTCGTGAAGCAGGTCGTCGACCTGGTCCCCCGCGGGGCGCACCGTGATCTTTGGATCCATCAGCCCCGTGGGACGGATCACCTGCTCCGCCCGGGCGTCGTCCGACAGCCGCAGCTCGTACTCGCCAGGGGTCGCGGACACGTATACCGTCTGCGGCGTCGTTCGGGTGAACTCGGTGAAGTTGAGCGGGCGGTTGTCGAACGCCGACGGCATGCGGAAGCCGTACTCGACCAGCGTCTCCTTGCGCGAGCGATCGCCCCAGTACATGCCGCCGACCTGGGGCACCGCGACGTGGCTCTCGTCGATGATCACGAGGGCGTCCGCCGGCAGGTAGTTCATCAGCGTGGGGGGGTGCTCGCCCGGGCGCTTGCCGGTGAGATGACGGGAGTAGTTCTCGATGCCGTGGCAGAAACCCAACTCGCGCAGCATCTCCATGTCGAAGAGGGTCCGCTGCTCGAGGCGCTGCGCCTCCAGCAGCCGGTTGCGCCCGCGCAGGAAGATCAGCCGGTCCTCCAGCTCTTCGAGAATCGTGGCGAGCGCGCGCTCCATCTGATTCGCCGGCGTCACGTAGTGGCTCGCCGGGTAGATGTGGACGCGCTCGATCCGCTCGAGCACGACACCCTTCAGCGGATCGATTCGGGCGATGGTGTCGACGACGTCACCGAACAGCTCGATCCGGATCGCGACGGATTCTTCGTTGGCCGGGAACACTTCCACCACGTCCCCGCGGACACGGAACGTCCCGCGGTGGAAATCGTAGTCGTTGCGCTCGTACTGCTGCGCGACGAGCCGGCGGATGATCTCGTCCCGGTCGATCTCCTCCCCTTCCGCCACGGACAGGTGCATCTCCTGGTAGGTGTCCGGGGCGCCGATGCCGTAGATGCAGGAGACGGAGGCGACCACCACCACGTCGCGGCGCTCGAGGAGCGACTTCGTCGCCGAGTGGCGCATCCGGTCGATCTCGTCGTTCACGAGCGCGTCTTTCTCGATGTACGTATCCGACTGCGGGATGTACGCCTCGGGCTGGTAGTAGTCGTAGTAGGAGACGAAGTACTCGACGGCGTTCGCCGGGAAAAACTGCTTGAACTCGCTGAAGAGCTGCGCGGCGAGGGTCTTGTTCGGCGAGAGCACGAGGGTCGGGCGCTGCACGTTGGCGATGACGTTGGCCATCGTGAACGTCTTCCCGGAGCCCGTCACCCCGCGCAGCGCGATGTGCGGCCGGCCCGCCCGGACGAACCGCGTGATGGCGTCGATCGCCTGGGGCTGATCCCCGCGAGGCTGGTACTCCGACGTCAGCCGAAACACGCGGCGGACGACCTCAGGATGGTGTCGGGACGGCCACGAGATACTTCCGCCACGAGTCGAGCAGCGAGGACGCGTGCGGGTGACGCAGCATGTGCGTCGAGAAGAGGAACTTCGGATGGACGGGCTCGCGCGCCAGGCGCATCCCGACCTCGTGCGGCAGCCGGTTCCCTTTCTTCAGATTGCAGCGCAGGCATGCCGCGACGACGTTCGTCCACGAGGTGTCGCCGCCCCGCGAGCGCGGCATGATGTGGTCGACCGTGAGGCGCTCGCCGCGGCGGTGGCAGTACTGGCAGGTGTAGCCGTCTCGCCGCAGGATGTTCTTCTTGTTGAACGCCACGCGGTCGAGAAAAGGCTTCCGGATGTAGACCGCCAGGCGGATCACCGCCGGCAGCGAGAAGACGATCGAGGGCGAGCGGATGACCCGGGGGGAGGCCTCCACCGCTTCGGCCTTCCCGGCGAGCAGGAGCGTGATCGCACGGCGGGCGTTGGTGAAATGCAACGGCTCGAAGCTGTAGTTCAGCACCAGGACCGCGATCTCGTCCATCTTGCCTTCCAAGGATACTAGCTTCGCGCGAGGTTCCTCAAGAGGAAGACCAGATTGGCAGGACGCTCCGCGAGCCGGCGCATGAAGTAGCCGTACCAGTCCTCCCCGTAGGGCACGAGGATGCGGAGGGGTACGCCGGCGTTCGCCAGCGTCGCGTGAAGGTCGTGGCGGATGCCGAAGAGCATCTGGATCTCCCACCGATCCGGTGCCACGTTCCCCGCCCGCGCGGCGTAGAGAACGTGTCGTTGCAGGCGCTCGTCGTGCGTCGCGAATCCCGGGTAGACACCCGCCGCCCGCGCGTCATCGGCCAGCAAGCGCTCGGCCAGGCGCGCGTACGCGGCGTCGACCGTGCGCTTGTCGGAATACGCGAGTGTCGCTGGCTCCTGGTAGGCGCCTTTACAGAGGCGGATGGTGGCGCCGAGCGTCACCAGTCGATCGATGTCAGCCGGGGTGCGCCGCAGATACGATTGCACGACACAGCCCGCGTTCGGGTAGCGAGCGCGGACGCGCGCGTAGAGATCGAGCGTGCGGTCCGTGTAGTCGGTCGACTCCATGTCGATCCAGACCCGGATCCCGGCCGCCGCGCCGCGCTCGAGGAGACGCGTGAGGTTCGCCATGCACAGCTCCTCGCCGAGATCGAGTCCCAGGTGGGTGAGCTTGAGCGACGGCAAGCAGCGGAGCCGGCGCCGCGCGATCTCGTCGAGCAGCTCGAGGTACGTCCGCGTCGCCTGCTCCGCATCCGCCGGCGTGACCGCGTTTTCACCGAGATAGGTCACCGCCGTCGCGAGCCGGCGCGCGTCGAGGTCCGCGATCACGCGGAACGCGTCGTCCGCGGTGCGGCCGGCGACGAAGCGGCGCACGAAACGCCGGGTCACCGGCCATCGGTCCATCGCGACGCCGACCTTCGGACGGCGTGACAACGCGAGCAGAAGCGTGCGAAGGGTCATGACGGGTTCTCGCTGACGACGGTCATGATACTCAACACGCGAACGCCCCGCCGGGGATACCGGCGAGGCGTTCGAGAAACATGGGCGCTCGCGCCGCGACTACTTCTTCAGCGACTTCACGTACGCGACGAGATCCCAGCGATCCTTGTCCGGAAGGTGCTTCCACGGAGGCATCGGGCCCCGGCCGTTCGAAATCTTCCAGAATAGCCCGCCTTCGCTCTGGCTCTGGACCCTGGGAGCTGTCCAATCGGCAGGCTTCGGATTCAGCGCGGCTGCCGCCACGCCATCGCCTTTGCCGCTCGCGCCATGACACGAAATGCAGTTGGTTTCGGCGAGCTTCTTGCCGTTCGCCACGTTGCCGCCCGGACTCTTCTTGGCCTTCTCGGCGGCCGGCGCCTCCCACGGACCCTGCGCCCAGGCGCTCGCGCCGAGCCCCAGGAATCCCGTCGCGACGACCACGGCGGTGAACGATCTGATGAACCGGCTCATGCGTCCTCCCTCGTTCTGATGACGTGCACGCCACGCAAAGTGTAACACCCGCATTCCCTGCCCTCACTCTGAGAACGCGCGCGCGCCGCTCAACGGTTCCCGCCGTCGTCGCGGACGCGCAGTGCGGCCAGGATGTCGTCCAGGCGCGTGAACTTGACCCGCGGGCGGCCGCCGGCGTCGCCGCGGGCGACCTCGATCCGGTCGAGATGGCGCCAGTCGTCGTAGGACACGCAGTGGGGTTGCCGCGAGCGCACCAGCTCGTCGGCCGCGGCCGCCGTCGACGCGGTCGGGTGGAGGATCGCGCCGCGCGCGAGGTCTTCGACCATGCGCGCGACGGTCTCGGCGGCATCCGGCTTGTTGGTGCCGATGACGCCGCTCGGCCCGCGCTTGATCCATCCTCCGGTGTATTCGCCGACGACCGGACGCTTCGACACGGGATCGAGCACGCGTCCCTTCTCGTTCAGAATGACACCCCACGTGTCGTTGAACGGCACCCCGGGCAGCGGCACGCCCTTGTAGCCGACGGATCGGAAGACGAGGCCCACGGGCAGCACTTCGAACTGCTCCGTCGCGCGTGGCTGCAGCGTTCCCGTCGGCGTCTCGTAGAGCTCGTTCCGGACGAGCTTGATACCCGTCACCTCCCCCGCCGCGTTGCCGAGGAGCTCGACCGGCGACACCAGGAAGCGGATGACGAGGCGGCGCAGCTTGCGGCCGGGTGGCCGGGCGGCGAACGACTGGAGGATGTCGACCTTCTTCGTCGTCGCGCGATCCGCGCTCCGCGCGAGCGCGGCGCGGCTCAACGGGTCGAGCTCGACTTCCTTCGGGTCGACGACCACGTCCGCGCCCGCAAGCTCGCCGAGCTCCTTGATCTCGGGATTGGTGAACGCGGCCTGCGCGGGACCGCGGCGCCCGAGCAAATACACCTCTCTGATCCGGCTGTGCCGCAACGCCTCGAGCGCCTGGTCGCTGATGTCCGTGGCGGCGAGCTCCGCGGGCGTACGGCAGAGGATCCGCGCGACGTCGATCGCAACGTTGCCGACGCCGACGACGGCCGCGCGCTCGACGTTCAGGTCGAACTGGTGGTCCTGGTAGTCCGGATGGCCGTTGTACCAGGCCACGAACTCGGTCGCGGGGTGACTCCCCGTCAGGTCCTCGCCGGGAATCCCCATGCGACGATCCGTTTGCGCGCCGGTCGCGTAGAAGATCTGGTGATAGTGCGCGCGGAGGTCGTCGACCGTGAGGTGCTTGCCCAGCTCCACGCAGCCGTAGAAGCGAACTCGCGGATGGCTCGCGATCTTGTCGAAGGCGGCCGTCACCGACTTGATCTTCTGGTGATCGGGCGCGACGCCCGACCGCACGAGGCCGAACGGCATCGGCACGCGGTCGAACATGTCGATCTCGGCCACGAGCCCCTCCTGCCGCAACAGCTGGTCGGCCGCGTAGAAGCCGGTCGGGCCCGCGCCCACGATGGCGACGCGCAACGGATTCTCCGCGGTGCCGATCGTCAACCCGCGCGCTCGTTGATGATTTGCGACTCCAGCGTGTCGATCGCGCCGAGATACTCGTCGCGCTGCGCTTTCACGATGTCCCCGAGAGAGATCACGCCGACGACCTTCCCGCCGTCGAGCACGGGAAGATGCCGGAAGCGCTTGTTGGTCATCGTCGCGGCCACCGCGCTGAGGTCGTCCCGCGGCTGCCCGGTGATGACGTCGCGGGTCATGATCGCGCTCACGCTCAGATCGAAGAAGCGCTCGTTGCGCACCGCCTCGCGCACGATGTCGCGCTCCGACAGGATGCCGACGAGCGCGCCGGCGGCATCCGCGACGACGAGGGCGCCGATGGAGTGCTGGGCGAGCATGGCCAGCGCCTCGCGGAGCGTCTGCTCGGGCCGGACGGTGACGACGTTGACACCTTTGCGGGCGAGGATCGAGGAGATGATCATGTCAGCCTCCTACGGGGTCTTTCGATCTTAACGGGCGGAGCCCCGGAGACGCGAGCCCGCAGAGGACCGCGAGCACCCCGTACGCGCCGGCGAGTTGCAGCGGCTCGGGACCAGGCGGAGCCCACGCCCAGAACACCGCCCCGCTGGGCAACGGCGAGTGCATCAATCCGAACAGTGTCGCGACGCTCGCGATCGCGAAAGCCAGCGCGGCGCCGACGAGACGCCGATCCAGAATCGCCACGAGCGCCGAGCCCCACACGACCGCGGTCAGGATGAAGCCGTTCCCAAGGAGCAGCAGCGTGTGCCACGTGTGCGCCGCTTCACCGGTCAGATCCGCGCCGGACTTTCCGACGCCGGCAAGCAGACCGCCCGCCTGGATGAGGACCATCGCTGCCGCGACCGGCACGAACGCCAGCGCCACCGCCGCGCCGTGATGCCGGGGCGACGCGTGGAACGCCTGCGCCGTGATCTCGAGGCCGATGAAGACGAGAATGCATGCGACCACCGCTTCGGGCAGCACCGAGACGAGAATCGACAGCACGCCGACCATCGCGCCGATCCCGATCACGAGTCCGGTCGCAAGCGTGTAGCCCGCGCGGCAGCCCATCGACTTGTACGCCGGATGCCCGATGTACGGCGTGTTCTGGACGACCCCGCCGCACGCACCGGCCAGCACCGTCGCGAGCGCCTCGGTGAGAAGGATGTCGCGCGTGCGGTAGTCGTCTCCCGCCGCCGCCGCGCTCTCGGTGTTGTCGATCCCGCCCACGATCGTGACGAGCGCGAACGGCAGCGCGATCGCGAGGTACGGTAGTGCCGCGGGTACCGCGTCGAGCCACGCGAGCGTGGGAAGCGGAATGGCGACGCGCGGCGTGCCGCCGGCGAGCGCGCCGTGCGGCGCGCCCACGAGCCACACGCCGCCCCAGTGCACGACGACGCCCGCGAGCACGGCCGCGAACGCCGCCGGCATGCCGAACGGCATTCGCACGCCGCCGAACAATCCCAGGAACAGCACGAGTAGCGCGATGAGTCCCGCCAGCGGCTCGTGGAAGATCTTGAGCATCGGCAGGTAGGCGATCAGCAGGATCGCGACGCCGGCGATCGAGCCGAGCAGCGCCGCGCGCGGCACCACCCGCCGCGTCCAGTCGCCCGCGAAGGCGAGCAGTGTCTTGGCGATCCCGATCGCCACCGTGACCGCCATTCCGACCTTCCACGCGAGGACGGGATCCTTCGTCGCGACCATCACCGGACCGAGCACGCCGAAGACCATGGCGAACACGGTGGGGGTGTCGATGCCGAACGGCATCGCGGTGACATCCGTGCGCCCGGTCTTCTTCATGAGCCGGAGCGCGAGCCACGTGTACGTGAGGTCGCCCGCGAGCACGCCGAGTGCCGTGCCGGGCACCATGCGGCCGAGGACGAGATCCGCGGGAAATCCGAAGAGACCGATCAGGGCGCCGGAAAGGATGACGAGGACGCCGACGTTGTCGAGGGCGAGGCCCAGGAACCCGTTCAGGTCCCCAGGGCCGATCCAGGCCGGTCTACGAGTGGCGGGCGACGGAACGGCCGAGATCCCTCACGCCGGCGCGGGTGCGCTCCGCGAGATCGCGACACCACTGCAGCTCGCCGCGATGGTCGGCCACGGTGCGATAGTCGAACTCGACGAGATCGGACACCTGCCCGCCAAGCCGGAACCGCACCCCGTACGTCTTCTCTTTCCGCTCGTCGCCGCTCTCGAGCTCGACCTCGGCGTGCACATCCTCACGCTTGGCGTGCGAGGTCAGAAAATTGCGCAACCACCGCGAAACCTCTTCATAAGACCCGCCGGCAAACGACATCGCGTTCGGAGTCTAGCATCCGGACGTCGTGGGAGGAGGCGTGTGCGGCCCCCTCCCACGTTGTCCGATCAGCACTCGTTGAAGCCGCAGCTCAGGCACTTCTTGCAGCCTTCCTCGTAGACGAACGTCGCCTGCCCGCACTCCCTGCAGAGATCGCCGATCGTCTTCTTGACGACCGCGGATGTCGGAGGGGCATCGGCCGGCTTCACCAGGCCGATGTGCTCCGCGAGACACCGCGCGAGCGCGTCCGGAAGTGACAGCACCTTGGCCGATCCGAAGCCCACCGGCTGCGCGCCACCGATCCGTGAAAGCTGGCTGATCACCTCTTCGAGCCGCCGCTGAGTCGACAGCGGTGAAGGCATCCTCATCGTGAGCGAAATCAAGCGGCCCAGGGCTTCGGCGACGGCCATGGTGTCCGACCCGCCCTTGCCGACTTGCAGGAACACTTCGAAGGGGTCTCCCTCGGCCGTCTCGTTCACCGTGATGAACGCGGTGCCGATCGGGGTCTCCATCCGATACGTCGTGCCGCGCAGGCTGTGCGGCCGCGGCTTGATGGTGGTGGTGCCGCCGATCGCGGGCACCGGCGTCTGCTCCTTCTTCTTGCCGACGCCGACGTTGAGCACCTGCTCGCCTTTGCAGCCGTCACGAAAGACCGTGATGCCGATGCAGCCGAGCTCCCACGCGAGCTTGTAGGCGCGCGTGACGTCCTCTTCACTGGCCTCGTTCGGCAGGTTGATCGTCTTCGACACACCGTTGTCGGTGTGGCGCTGGAACGCCGCCTGGTGCTTCACGTGCCACTCGAAGCCGATCTCGTGCGAGGTCTTGAAGACCTCCTTCGCGCGCTCCGGCAGCCCCGGGATTCCGTGCAGGCTTCCGAGCTTCGCGATCTCCTCCATGAGCGCCTGGGAGTAGAAGCCCTGCTCGCGGGCGAGAGAGTCGAACGTCTCATTGACGAAGGTCAGCACCCGCTCGCCGTCCGTCTGCTTGACGCGGTGCTCGAAGGCGAGCGCGAAGATCGGCTCGACGCCCGACGAACAGCCCGCGATCATCGAGATCGTCCCCGTGGGGGCGATCGTCGTCACCGTCGAGTTGCGCATCGGCCGGCCGTCCTTGTAGATGGACCGGCTCCAGTTCGGGAACGGCCCGCGCTCCTCCGCCAGCTTGGACGACTGATCGTGCGACGTTTCCTTCACGAACAGCATGAGCTCGTCGGCCAGCGTGACGGCTTCCTGGCTGTCGTACGGGATCCCGAGGATGTACAGGAGGTCCGCCCATCCCATGATGCCGAGGCCGATCCGGCGATTCGCCTTCACCGTGGCGTCGATCACAGGCAGCGGGTACGGGTTCATCTCGATGACGTCGTCGAGGAAGCGGACGGCCAGCCGCACCACGCGCTCCATCTCGTCCCAGTCGATCGACATCTCGCCGCCCTCGCTCTTGCGCGCGAACTTCGCGACGTTGAGCGAGCCCAGGTTGCAGGCCTCGTTCGGCAGGAGCGGCTGCTCGCCACACGGGTTCGTGGCCTCGATCTGGCCGATCTCGGGCGTCGGGTTGGCCGGGCTGGTGTTGATACGGTCGAGGAAGATCATGCCGGGATCGCCCGTCCGCCACGCCGCGCGCACCATCCGCTCGAACACCTCGCGTGCCGACAGACGGGTCGTCACCTTGCCGGTGTGGGGATTGACGAGGTCGTACTCTTCACCCTTCGCGAGCGCGTCCATGAAGACGTCGGTGGCGGCCACGGAGATATTGAAGTTGGTGATGCCCCCATCCAGCTTGCAGTCGATGAACTCGAGGATGTCGGGGTGGTCGACCTTCAGGATGCCCATGTTCGCGCCGCGGCGTGTCCCGCCCTGCTTCACGGCCTCGGTGGCGCTGTTGAAGACACGCAGGAAGGAAACCGGGCCCGACGCCCGCCCGCCCGTGGACGCCACGAGGTCATCCTTGGGACGCAGGCGCGAGAACGCGAAGCCGGTGCCGCCCCCGGACTTGTGGATGATGGCCGCGGCCTTCACGGAGTCGAAGATCTCCTCCATGGAGTCGCCCACCGGAAGGACGTAGCAGGCCGAGTACTGCAGCCCGTTCCCCTTGCCCGCGTTCATCAGCGTGGGGGAATTGGGCATGAAGTAGTTGTCGACCATCATCTCGTAGAAGGCATTCGCGATCTCCGTCACCGCGGCCGGGCTCCGGCCGTATCGCGCCTCACCGGCAGCGATCGACTGTGCGACCCTCCAGCACATTTCTTCCGGCGTCTCGACAACCTCGCCATCCTTGCGCGTGAGGTACCGCTCCCTCAGGACGCGGAGTGCTGGTTCGGTCCACTGGCCGACCTTTGACGGACGAGCGACTGACGGCATCCTGACTTACCTCCCTGTTCAAGTACAAACACGCCAGATACCAAATGTAGTGGTGACGCGGAATCTAGCACGCTGCATCTGGCGGACGTCAAGGAAAAATAGTCCCCCCGGCGCCCACCGGTTATCCACCGATCCTTCCACGTCAAATTCACCGTGCGACGCACTGCGGCAGTGCCCCGCCAAAGGGGTACACGAAGAACGCCATGCTATGTTGCAAAGCGAAATGCACATTCCACGGCTCGCGAGCGGGCGAAGGAGAGTGCAGGTGAAGAGGGTCCTCGTCGCCGTCACCCTTATGATCCTTGGCGGGGCCCCCGCGGTTCGGGCTGCCGACACGGTCGCCACGCCGGCTCCCTCGCGTGAAGTGCTTACTCAGCGCCCGATCACCGTCGACGAGGCGGTCGCGTTCGCGCTCGAATTCCAGCCGAACATCATCGCGCGGCTCGGAGACTACCTAGCCGCCAAGTACCGCGTGGATCAGGCGCTGGCCCCGCTCTTGCCGCAGCTGGCCGCGGCCGTCAGCGCCACGCGGAGCCAGACGACCGTCCTCAGCACGTCCCTCACCGGGGTGACGAGCCCGATCCCCGTGGGCCGCGACTTCGGCCAGACGCTGAACGCCCAGATCACGCTCTCGCAGCTGCTCTTCGACTTCGGCAAGAACGCCGCCTCCACCGAGGCCGCGCGCAAGCTTGCGGACGTGGCACTCGAGGATGTCGAGCTCCAGCGACAGCTCATCACGCAATCGGTCAAGCAGGCGTACACGAACATCAATTTCGCCCAACGGCTCATCCGGGTGAACGAGCAGGCCCTTCAGCGCGCGGACCTGAACCTTCGGTCTGCGCGGGGCTTCTTCGAGGTCGGGACGCGGCCGAAATCGGACGTCACGCGCGCCGAGGTCGACGTGGCGAACGCGCGCGTGGACCTTATTCGTTCCCGTAACGCCGAACGTCTCGCCCGGGTGGCGCTCAACACCGCGATGGGCGTCGTCGCGGACACCGCCACGCAGGTTCTCGACAGCCTCGTCTTCCAGCCCAGCAACATGGACCGCTCCAAGCTCATGGAGGCGGCGCTGCGTCAGCGACCGGAGTCGCGGCAGGCGCGCCTCAGAGCGGAGTCCGCCGAAGCCCTGGCGAAGAGGACCTTCCGCGACTTCTTCCCCGACATCACGGGATCCGGCGCCTTCGGTGGCATCCGCTCCACGATGGACGAGGCGTGGTCGGCGACGCTCTCGCTGTCCTGGTCGATCTTCGACGGCGGCAACCGCATCGCTCGTTACCGTGAAGCGCGCGCAAACTTCGATGCCGCTCAGGCGCGGGTCCGCGCCACGGAGCTCGACATCCAACGTGACGTCGAGCAGAGCGTGATCTCGGTCAACGAAGCCGAGGAGCGCATCCAGGCCGCCCAGAAGCTGGTTGAATCCGCCCAGGAGAACTTCCGGCTGGCGCAGGGCCGGTTCGACGCGGGCGTCGGCACCATCCTCGAGCTCACCGACGCCCAGCTCGCCCTCACGCAGGCCAACAACACCGAGGCGCAGGCGCTGGCGGACTATCGAATCGCGCTGTCGAATCTCGACCGGGCTGTCGGTATTCGTTAGACCTCGCCTCGCCTAAATAACCCATCCGCTGATATCGTCTAACTGATCGATATGCGGCGCCTCATCTGGCTCGGTGTGGTCGTGGTGCTCGTCGCCGGCGGAATCTCGGCGTACTTCTACGTGCAGAGCCGCGGCAACACCCTCAAGTTCCGCACGGCGAAAGTCGAGCGTGGTCCCCTGACCGCGGCGGTCTCCGCCACCGGCAACGTGAACGCCGTGATCGTCGTGCAGGTCGGCAGCCAGGTCTCGGGCCAGATCAAGGAGCTCCTCGCGGACTTCAACACGGTCGTCAAGAAGGGCCAGCTCATCGCCCGGATCGATCCGGAGATCTTCGAGGCGCAGGTCAACCAGGCGAAGGCCGATCTCGAGGCCGCGAAGGCCACCGCCTTGAACCAGGTGGCCACGGTCGAGAAAGCACGCGCCGATCTCGAGAGCGCCCGTGCGGCGCTTGTCCAGGGCAAGGCTCTCACCGCGAAGTCCGAAGCCGCCAGGAACGATGCCAAGCGGATCGCCGATCGCAACGCCGAGCTGTTTCGCCGGACACTCATCGCGCAGGCCGACCGCGACACGGCCCAGGCCAACTACGATCAGGCGGTCGCCCAGGTCGACTCATCGCAAGCGAACGAAAAGGCACTCGCCGCCGCGATCCAGTCCTCCGCCGCCCAGCTCCGGGTGCAAGAGGCGATGTACGTGTCGGCCGAGGCCCAGGTGAAGAACAAAACGGCGAGCCTCGCGCAATCTCAGATCAATCTCGACCACACCCGCATCACCGCCCCGGTCGACGGTGTGGTGGTGTCACGATCGATCGACGTCGGCCAGACGGTCGCGGCGAGCCTGCAAGCGCCCATACTCTTCACGATCGCGCAGGACCTCACGAAGATGCAGGTGGAGACGAGCGTCGACGAGGCCGACATCGGACGCATCAAGCTCGACGACCGCGCAACCTTCACCGTCGACGCGTTTCCCGCTGAGACGTTTGCGGGCAGCGTCATGCAAATCCGTAAGGCGGCGCTCGTCGTGCAGAACGTCGTCACCTACACCGTCGTCGTGGCCGTCGCCAACCCGGCCGGTCGCCTTCTTCCCGGCATGACCGCGAACGTCAAGCTGGTCTTCGCCGAGAAGCCCAGCGTGCTCAAGGTCGCCAACGCCGCGCTCCGCTTCCGTCCGGCTGGATCCGACGGCGGCCCGACAGGCCCGGCGGCAGGCGGTGGCACTGCGCAGGGTGGGCAGCGCAGCGGAGCTCCCGGAGGTGGCGCGATCCGCGACCGGCTCGTCCAGACCTACAAGCTCGACGACGCGCAGCAGCGCAAGCTCGACGCGATCCTCCAGGACGGCCGCGGCCAGCTCGCGGGGCTACAGGGACTCTCCGAGCAAGAACGCCAGGCCCGGATCCAGAAGAATCGTGAGGCGACCCGGTTGAAGATCCGCGAGATCCTGACTCCGGACCAGCGCACGCGTTATGACGCAGACGCCGCGGCTCGTGCCGGGAGCGCCGGCCGCGGCAGCCGCACGTCAGCCGGCCGCGTGTGGGTCCTCGCGCCCGACGGCAAGCCGCAGCCGATCACGGTGACGCTCGGAATCAGTGACGGTACCAGTACCGAGGTCGCGAGTGGTGACCTCAAGGAAGGCCAGGAGGTCGTGATCGGCGCGGCCGGGGCTCAAGGCGCGCGGCCCGCCAGCGGCCCACGTCTCCGGCTCTGAGCCGATGGTCATCCTCACCGAGGCGCTGACCAAGGACTACCACCTCGGCCCTCACACGGTGCACGCGCTGCGTGGCGTGTCGGTCGCGGTCGACCGCGGCGAGTTTCTAGCCGTCATGGGTCCTTCGGGCTCGGGCAAGTCCACGTTCATGAACCTTCTCGGCTGTCTCGATACGCCCACGCAAGGGCGGTACCACCTCGACGGCGAAGACGTCGCGGGGCTCGACCGCGACGCCCTCGCCAAGATCCGCAGCCGGAAGATCGGCTTCGTGTTCCAGACGTTCAACCTGCTGGCCCGGACGAGTGCCTTGGAAAACGTGGAGCTGCCCCTGCTCTACAGCAGCGCGTCGGCTCGCGAACGGCGGGACCGCGCCAGGAAACGCCTGGCCGAAGTCGGCCTCGCGAACCGCGAGCATCACCACCCGAGCCAGCTCTCCGGCGGTCAGCAGCAACGCGTGGCGATCGCGCGCGCGCTCGTCAACGACCCGACGGTGATTCTGGCGGACGAACCGACGGGCGCACTCGACAGCCGGACGAGCCTCGAGATCATGGCGCTGCTCCAGCGACTCAATCGCGAAGGGATGACGATCGTCGTCGTCACCCACGAGCCCGACGTCGCCGCGCACGCCGGCCGGGTGCTCTCGTTCCGGGACGGCCGCATGATCCGCGACGAGAAGGTCGCCGCGCCGCGCGACGCCATGGCCGAGCTGGCGGAGCTGCCGCGCGACGAGGACCAGGAAGCCGAGAAGGCCGAGGAGACCGTCACATGAACCCCTTGCAGAGCGCCCGGGTGGCCCTCCGTGCCCTGCGCGTCAACAAGCTCAGGAGCGCGCTCACCATGCTCGGCATCATCATCGGCGTCGGCGCCGTCATCGCGATGGTCGGCGTGGGGTCGGGCGCGCAGGCGCGCGTGGCCGAGCAGATCCAGAGCCTCGGCTCCAACCTCATCATCGTGCTGTCCGGCAGCACCTCGCAGGGCGGCATCCGTCTCGGCCAGGGCAGCCAGCTCACGATCACCGAAGAAGACTCGGCCGCGATGGCGCGAGAAATCCCGGCCGTGCAGGCAGCCGCACCGTCGATGCGCGGGACCGCCCAGGTCGTGTACGGCAACCTCAACTGGGCCACCGGGATCCAAGGGGTGACGCCGGATTACTCGGAGGCGCGCGAGTGGGGCATCGTGTCGGGACGCTTCATCACGAGCGAGGACGTGGACGGCGCCACGAAGGTCGT
>JBGOTH010000015.1:0-15670 GCA_041476345.1 Methylomirabilia bacterium | reverse complement strand
TGCTCGGACGCTACGGCTCGCGCTGGCTCTACTCGAATCGGGGGAACTGAGGGCATGGGAACGATCGGAGTGTGGCTGGTCGGCGCGCAAGGCAGTCTGGCGTCGACGGTCGTCGTGGGTGCGCGGGCGATCGCGCGCGGTCTCGCCGGGCGCGGCGGGCTCGTGACGGCGCTGCCGGACGTCGCGGTGTTGCCGCTCGCGGATTTCGACGACCTCGTCTTCGGCGGCTGGGACGTCGCACCGACGGGCCTCCTGGCCCGGGCGCGTGGGATGGCGAACGAGGACCGGGCCTTGCCGCCCGCGCTCGTGGAGACGCTCGCGGACGAGCTTCGCGAGATCGAAGGGCGCGTCCGCCCGGGTGTGGTCGAGGGCGGGGGACCGGCCACGCGCGCGTTCGCGCGCAGCGCCTTCGTCGGCCGCCGGCGTCCGCTCGCGGCCACCGTCGAACGGCTCGGTGACGATCTGGACGCCTTCCGGCGTACGCACGCGCTCGACACGGTGGTCGTCGTGAACGTGGCGTCGACCGAGCCTCCGATCGCGCTCGGGCCCGAACACCAGCGTCTCGAGGCGTTCCGGCGCGTGATCCAGCAGAACCGCACGACGCGTGTGACGGCCAGCATGTTGTACGCGTATGCGGCGCTCGAGCGCGGCTGTCCGTACGTGAACTTCACGCCGTCGCTCGGCATCGCGCCGCCCGCGTTGCAGGAGCTCGGGGTGAAGCAGCACGTGCCGTTCTACGGCAGCGACGGCAAGACCGGCGAGACGCTCATGAAGACGGTGCTGGCGCCGCTCTTCCGTTACCGCAACCTCGAGGTCATGTCATGGGAAGGCTTCAACATTCTGGGGGGCGGTGACGGGCGGGTCCTCGCCGATCCACGTCACAAGAGCTCGAAAGTGAAGAGCAAGCGCGGGGTGATCGCGTCCGCCCTCGGATATTCGCCGCACGCAGGCGTGGCCATCGAGTACGTGCCGTCGCTCGGCAACTGGAAGACGGCGTGGGACTACATCCACTTCCGCGGGTTCCTCGGCACGAAGATGACGGCGCAGTTCATCTGGGAGGGCTGCGACTCCATCCTGGCGGCGCCCCTCGTCCTCGACCTCGTGCGCCTCACCGAGTTCGCGCAGCGGAAGGGCGAGGCGGGGCCCATGCCCCACCTCGCGTGCTTCTTCAAGGATCCGCTTGGCGTCACCGTCCACGCGTTCACCGAGCAGGTGCGGATGCTGTTCGACTACGTCGGGCGTCACACGCGTGGCGCGAAGAACGGCGGCCGGCGGAAGCGCTAGATGAGCATGCAGCGCTGGCCGATGATCACCGCGGCCGATCGTGACGCGGTGAGCCGAGTGCTGGATCGCGGCGTGTTGTCGGGCGCCGGCGCGCCGGAGATGCGTGCACTGGAATCGGAGTTCGCCGCCACGCTCGGCGGCGGGTTTTGCCTCGCGACGAACAGCGGGACGGCAGCGCTCCACATCGCGCTGGGGGCGATCGGTTTAAGACCGGGCGACGAAGTCATCGTGCCGGCGTTGTCCTTCATCGCGACGGCGCAGGCCGTCCTCCACGAAGGCGCCGTCCCCGTGTTCGCGGACGTCGACCCGGTGACGTACAACATCGACCCGGTTGACGCCGCCATGCGCGTCACCCCGCGCACGCGGGCGATCGTGCCGGTGCATCTCCACGGCCTGCCCGCGGAGATGGACGCGATCAACGCGCTCGCCGCGCGGACCGGTGCCATCGTGATCGAGGACGCCGCGCAAGCGCACGGTGCTGTGTATCACGGGCGGCCCGTCGGCACGCTCGGCACGATGGCCGCGTACAGCCTCAACTCGACGAAGAACTTTCCGGCGGGTGAGGGCGGGCTGTTCGTGACCGCGTCGGAGACGCTCGCCGCTCGCGCGGCGCGGGTCCGGTTCGACGGCCTCGAGCCGCCGTCGAAGTGGGATCCCGAGCGTCCGCTCGACGACGAGACGGATTCGCTGGCGACCGTGCGTGGGTGGATGTACTTGCCCGGCGAGCTGACGTGCGCCCTGGCCCGGGCTCAGCTCACGCGTCTCGCGGAGACGACCGTGCGCGCTCGGCGTAACGGTGCGCGCCTCACTGCGCGGCTGGCCGCGCTGCCCGGCGTCACGGCCCCCGCGATTCCCGACGATCGCACGCACGTGTTCCACAAGTACCGCGTGAGCTTCGACCCCGAGGCGGCCGAGCTTCGTCTCAGTCGGCGCGCCTTGTGCGAGCGCATGCTCGATGCGCTGCGCGCGGAAGGCGTCGAGGCTGTGCTGTGGCAGCAGGTGCCGTTGCCGTCGCACCCGCTGTTCGCGTCGAAGGAGCCGTATCCGGGTGCGACCGCCGCGCTCGAAGCGTCGCTCATCATCGGTTCGCAATCGTATCCGCTGTTCGCCCAGCCCCTCGACGTCGTCGATGGCTGGGCGGACGCGTTCGAAAGAGTATGGAGAAGCTTGCGCTCCTAGGCGGTACCCCGCTCCGCTCGACCCTCCTGCCGTATGCCCACCAGGCGATCGACGCGGCCGATGTGGCTGCGGTGAGCGCGGCGTTGACGGGCGACTGGATCACGCAGGGGCCGTCCGTGGCGCGCTTCGAGGAGGCGCTCGCGGCGTACGCGGGCACCGCCTACGCGGTCGCCGTCGCCAACGGCACGGCGGCGCTTCACGCCGCCTGCTGGGCGGCGGGTCTCGGCGACGGCGACGACGCGGTGACGACGCCGCTCACGTTCGCGGCGACGGCGAACGCAGTCGTCTATCAGGGGGCGCGGCCGCTGTTCGCGGATATCGACGCCTCGACGTTGAACATCGATCCCGACGCGATCAAGCGAGTCGCTACTGCCCGGACGCGGGTGATACTCCCCGTGGATTTCGCGGGACTACCCTGCGACTACGCAGCGCTCATGACCATTGCACGCGAGCACGGGTGGACGGTCATCGCGGATGCCGCGCACTCGCTCGGCGGTGCCGTGGGTGACCGGCGTGTCGGCAGTCTCGCCGACATGACGACGCTGTCCTTTCATCCGGCGAAGATGATTACGAGCGGCGAGGGCGGGGCCGTGCTGACCAACGACGCACGCTTACACGAGCGGCTGCGGCAGATGCGCCATCACGGGATCCGCATCGCCGACGCGAAGCGACCGTGGCGGACCGAGATCGACCCGCCAGGCAACAACTACCGCCTCACGGATTTCCAGTCCGCGCTGGGCCTGAGCCAGCTCGGCAAGCTCGAGCGGTTCTGGACCGCGCGCGATCGACTCGCACGCCGCTACCGTGAGCGCCTGGCCGAGTCGCGATTCCTCGATCTTCCCGCGCTGCCCTCCACGATTCGTCACGGATGGCATCTCTTCGTCGCGCTCCTACGGCTGGACCGGCTCACGACGGATCAGGACACGGTGCTCCAGGCCCTTCGTGCGGAAAACATCGGCGTGCAGCTCCACTATCCGCTCGTGTACGGGCATCCTTACTATCGCCGCCGCTTCGGGTACGAGCGTGGCCTCTGCCCCGTTGCCGAGTCGGTGGAGGTTCGTCTCGTCACCCTACCGCTTTTCCCGACGATGACGGATGCGGACCAGGACGACGTGCTGCACGCCCTCGACAAGGTCTTCGCCCACTACGCCCGCTGATGAGGCTCGCGATGCTCTCGGACGTGTTGTTCGCCCTCGGCCGACGCTGGCCCCGATTTCCGATGGCGATGTTGCGAGCGATGCCGTTGCCCTTGCTGCATGCGTTGCGACGTCCCGGCCTCGCCGCGACGCTCCGCAGCGCGCGGCGCGCGCCGTTCTATCGGGAGGCGTTTGCGCGGGCAGGCGTGGATGCCGCGCACGCGCGAGGCCCCGAGGATCTCGGCGATTTCTTCCTCACCCCCGATGTGCTCAAGACCCGGCCCGAGAGCCTGCTGTGCGGAACCCCCGAGCTCGCGATCGAGAGCTCGGGGACGTCGGGTCACGTGACGAAGATCTACCTGTCGCGACACGAGCTCGAGTACGCGGCGCGCCAGGGCAATCTGCTTCTCTCCGCGAACGGCGTCGGCGCCGGCGATCGCTTGCTCTGCACGCTCGATCTTGCGTGGGGGCTCGGCTCTCTGCTCGTCGAGCGAGGCATCCGGTACCTCCCGATGTTCGCGATGGTCGTGGGCCGCGTCGATCCGCTCGAGGGCTACCGGCGCCTCACCGAATACGGGTTCACCGTGCTCGTGAGCGATCCGTTCTGGCTCGCCCGCCTCACCGACATCGCCCGCGAGCACGGACGGCCGGGCCGCATGAAGCTCCTCGTCGGGGGTGGCGAGGGGATCACCGCGAAGCTGCGCGACGAGCTCGAGCGCTTCTGGGACGCGCGGCTCTGCATGACCTATGCGTCGACCGAGGCCGCCACCGTTGTCGGCTTCGAGTGCGCGGCGCGCGACGGCTATCACGTGAACGAATTCGACTTCGCCGTGGAGATCGACCGGCCGGACGCGGCGGGCTACGGCGAGATCGTGTTCACGACGGTGCATCGGATGGTGATGCCGCTCGTACGCTATCGCACCGGCGACGTCGCGCGGTGGATCGAAGGGCGCTGCGGCTGCGGGTTGCCGTTCCGGCGTCTCTCCGCGATTCGCGGACGTGTCGACGAGCAGGTGTCGTGCGCGTGGGGTAACGTTCACCCCGAGTTCTTCGTCCCGCTCCTCGCGGACGTGCCCGGTCTCGAGTCGGACTGGCAGGTGGCGTTGTACGAGCGAGACCTTTCGCCGGTCGTGCAATTCCGTGTCGAGGTCGCCGATGACGCATCGCGCGAGGTCGTCGCCGAGTCGGTCCTGGGAGCGCTTCAGCGCATCTATCCCGACGCGTGGCTGGCGTATTGCCAACGGCTCATCGACGTGGAGTTCGCGTTCTTCTCGACCGGCGCTCTACGACGCCAACGGAAGCTTCTCCGGCTGGTCGACGAGCGAGGGACGCCCCCACCCACGTGGACACGACCGCCTGTAGTTGCTGGGAGACGGTGACGACCCCAGCGCTGGTGTCTGGTGGCGACGGCTTTATTACTGGGGGCCAGGATGGGGGCCCGCTATACTGCTCGCTGAGCATTCACGTGGTCGGCCGGATAGAACCCCAGCGAGAGGTTTGGTGATGATAATCAGGCAGTTACGTATGTGCATCAGCGTCGTTCTGACGCTTGCCTTGATCCTGCCGAACCTGATGCCGGTTCCGATGGCATCGGCCCAGCAGATGGGGGGCGGATCACCAACCGGGACCGGGGCGCCCGGTCAGGGAGGAATGGGCGGAGGACTCGACTTCGGGTTCGGGTATCAGCCCGGGTTCTATCCACCTGCGCAGAATCAGAACTATCAGATGCAGCAGTCTCAGACGACTCCGTTGGCGGCCCTGCAACAAACCCCGCAGGCGCCCGGCGTTTGCACGTCGCAAACCTACCAAACGCTGGCGGTGCCTCGCGGGCCGGAGGTCAGAAGCATCGCGACGAAGACGACTTTTATTCCGGTAAGCGGCGACTCCTCGTCAAGCAGGTCGGGCGAGGCCAGAAAAGAAGATGTCCCGCGGCCGGATCTCGATGCGTTGTCTCCGATCGAGGCGTCGTTCCAGGTCGGAACCAGTCCGGGACAGACGGTCGGCGCCCTCGTCTTTGATGCTCCGCGGCCTGCGGTCGGGGCAGCCGAACCCGTAATACCGTATACGCCGGTCTCGCTGTCGACGCCTACAGGCGTCGGCGCCGGGAAGAGCTCGAGCGACGCCGAAGCGGCGGTGAAGGCCGTCGCCGCAGCCCAGTCGGCCCAATCGCCCCAGCCGTCCCTGGGACCGCCGGCTCCGCCCATGCGGTTCCTGGGGCCCTTTGGCACGCCGCTGCGCCAGTACGGGTACGCGGTGTTCGCGTCCTATGTCTCCACGTTCGCACCGGTCGATGATGTCCCGGTCGGCCCGGACTACGTTGTCGGTCCGGGCGACTCGCTGACGATCAACCTCTCGGGTCAGATCGAGAATACCGTGTACCGCACGGTCGACCGAAACGGCCAGATCATTCTCCCGCGCGTGGGTGACCTGCGGGTCTGGGGGCTCACGTTCGCGCAGGCGGACCGTGTCATCCGAGAACAGCTCGGGCGTTACTTCCGGGGCTTTCAGACGAGCGTGACCATGGGCCGGCTGCGCACCATGCGAGTCCAGATCATCGGCGAGGTCTGCCAGCCGGGCAGCTACACCGTGAACGGGCTTGCGACGATGACCCAGGCACTCTACTCGGCGGGCGGCCCCACGAAGCTCGGCTCGCTGCGGAACGTGCGGCTGCTTCGGAACAGTCACGTGGTCGGTGAGATGGATCTCTACGATTTCCTTCTCCGGGGCGATCGGTCGCGCGATTTCCGTCTGGAAGCCGGTGATACGATTTTCGTGCCGACGATCGGCGACGTGGCCGCGATCGTGGGCGAAGTGAAGCGGCCGGCGATCTATGAAATCCGCAACGACGTGCGGCTGGCCGACCTCGTCGAGTCCGCGGGCGGCATCACGGCGAGCAGCTACGTGAAGCACGTGCAGATCGTCCGCGCGCAGCCGAGCGCTGAGCGGATGACGGTGGACGTCGATCTCAGCAACTACTATCTGAAGGGCGACATGGAGAGCAACCCGCCCGTTCACTCGGGTGACCTGGTGCTCGTCCACAAGAACGAGGGACGGATCTATAACACGGTGAAGGTCGACGGAGCCGTGAAGTACGCCGGCGTATACGAGCTGAAGCCGATGATGCGGCTCAGCCAGCTCGTACCGCCCGACCGGTTGCTTCCCGAAGCGTTTGCCGATCGCGTGGAGATTGCCCGTCGGCGTCCGGACTACTCCGTCGAGGTCCTGTCCGTCAATCTCCGAAAGGCGTGGAGCGGCGATCTCGATCAAGACCCGCTTCTGAGGGCCAACGACGAGGTCACGGTGCGGAGCGAGATGCGGGCGACCCGTACGATGGCGCTGACCGGGCAGGTGGCGCGGCCCGGCGTCTACGTGATCGCCGAGGGGGAACGGCTCAGCTCGGTCCTCGAGCGGGCCGGCGGCTTCACGTCTCGTGCCTCGCTGAAGGGGGCCGTCTTCACGCGCGCGTCGCTCCGCAAGGTCGAACAGGAGCAGCTCAACTCGTTCCTGCACGTCCAGGAGCAGCGGATCCTCGCGGACGCGTCGACGACGGTGATGGGTATGGAGAAGGAGGACGCCGTGATCGGCTCGGCCGTGGTGCAGGCGCGGCGCGACTTCCTGCGTGCGCTCGCTTCGCGCGTCGCCGTGGGTCGGATGGTGATCCAGATGTCGCCTCCCAGTAAGCTCAAGAACACGACCGAGGACATCGTGCTCGTCGACGGGGACAGCCTCGACGTGCCGGAGCCCATCGATTCCGTGCTCGTGCTCGGCTCCGTACGCAGCTCGACCTCCGTGCTGCACGCGCCGGGTGCGAACGTCGACTATTACGTGAACAGGGTGGGCGGCTACTCCAAGGAGGCGGACAAGAAGGAGATCCACATCGTGCGAGCTGACGGGTCTGCCGTGTCGGGGTTTTCCAACATCCGCACGGTCGAGGCCGGGGACACGATCATCGTGCCGCGCTCCGAGGATTCGAAGCTCCGCATCTTCCCGGCGATCCGCGACGGCTTCAGCATGTTCGGTTCGACGCTGGCTACCGTGACATCTCTGGCCGCGCTGGCGGTGCTCTTCCACTAGTGCGCGCTCCTCACGACGCGCCGACGGCGCTCGGTGCATGACGCGCGCGTCGGCGTGGACCTCGTTGACGTGGTGGCCTTCGAGGCGCGCTTCGCCGGGCGCGAGGAGATGCTCGCCGAAGTCTTCACCGACGTCGAGCTGACGTACTGCAGGCGTCAGCCTCGGCCTTGGGCGCACATCGCCGCGCGCTTCGCGGCCAAGGAGGCGTTGCTCAAGGCGCTTGGTACCGGCTTGACGGGTGCGATGCGCTGGCGCGACATCGAGGTCGGGCGCGACCCTGCCGGCACCCCGCGTCTGATCGTCACGGGCGTGGTCGGGGAGACGCTGGAGCGCCAGCGCCTTGCGGCCCGTTCGGTGTCTCTGTCGCACACGTCGAGTCACGCGATCGCCGTGGTTCTCCTGATGCCCACGTGATGCGTTACCGTTTCGTCGATGAAGTGCTGTCGCTGGACCTCGGGGCGCACCCGCGCATCGAGGTCGCCAAGACATTTTTGTCCGGTGACGACGCCTTCTCCGGCCCCTTGGGAGCTGATTGCGTGCCCAACTCGCTCGTCCTGGAGCTGCTCGCGATGACGGGCGGCCATCTTGCGTTCAAGCAGGGCGGCGCGCGGCGCCTACCGGTCCTCCTGAAGGTGCCAGCCTGCCGCTTCGAGGGCGTGGCGCGACCCGGAGAGCGTTTGCGTGCCGTCGCGCACCTCGAGGGAACGTCGGAGCTCTCCGAGAACGCGGGGATGGCTGAGGCACGGGCGGAGGTGTTCTCGGGCGCGACGCGGCTCGCGAGCGGCCGCCTTCTCTATCTGTGTGTCGCGGTGCCTGGCGTCGACTTGGCCGCGTTCGCCTCATGAGGCGCAGCGTTGCGCTCACCGGGCGCGCCATCGTTTCGCCGCTCGGCGTCGGCATCGACGCGCACTGGCAGGGCCTCGCGGGTGGACGTTGCGCCATTGCGCCATCGGAGCGCCTCGCTGCGCTCGGGCTCGACGTCGCGCGCGGCGCTCCGGTGGCACCGGAGCTGGTGCAGCCGCACCTCGGCCGCCTGCCGCGCAAGCAACAGAAGCTCTACAATCGCGCGACGCTCCTCGGCATGCTCGGAGCCGCCCTCGCGATGGAAGACGCGGGGCTGGCCGCAGGCGCGGGTGATCCGCTGCGCTTCGGCGTCTTGCTCGGCGTGAACGCACTGTCCTGGGAGCTCGCGGCGATGACGGAGTACCTGGTCGCATCGGAGTCACGAGAGACGCCGGGCACTCTCGACATGGCGCTGGCGAACGCGTTTTGCATGAAGAACATCAACCCGTTGGACTACTCGCTGAAGACGTTGCCGAACCTCGCAGCCGGGCATCTCGCCATCGCGCACAACGCCCAGGGCCTGTGCCGCGCGATGACCGAAGGGCCGGTGGGAGGCGCCCGCGCGGTCGGTCAGGCATTCCGCCTCGTCGAGGAAGGCGATCTCGACGTCGCGCTCTGCGGTGGGACCGACGCACAGATGGAGGAGTTGTTCTTCAGCAACTACTGCGGGGCGGGATTCCTCGCCAGCGACACGGGGGAGCGTCCCGGGTTTGCCGCGGGCGAAGGCAGCGGAATCCTCGTGCTCGAGACGCTCGAGCGGGCGCAGGGTCGAGGTGCCACGATCCACGGCGTGATCCTCGGGTATGCCGCCGGTGCGGGCGACGGCCGCGTGGTGAGCCACACGGACGTCAGTCCCGCCGCGGACCGCCTCGCGCATGTGATCGAGGCCGCGATCGACGACGCGGGCGCGTCTCCCGATCTCATCAGCGTGCACGGCGATGGATCCCCCGCGCACGAGCGTGCGGAGACGGAGGCGCTCCGCGCGGTGTTCGGCGCCCGCCTTTCCGGTCTGCCGGTCCTCAGGATGAAGGGCGCGCACGGCGATCTCGGCGCGGCCTCCTGTCCGGTGGAACTTCTGACTTGTTCGGCCGCCCTCGAGCACGATATGATTCCGCCTATTGTTTCAAGCGCTTCGGAGACGTCAGGGGCCCGATGTCACCGAGCGCTCGTGCTCTCGCTCGGGTTGTTTGGCGAGTCCGCGGCGCTGATGCTAGGCAAAGCCGGGGTGATCGATGCGAGTTGATTTGACGGGCCGGACTGCGCTCGTCACGGGAGCGTCGCGAGGGATCGGGCGTGCTATCGCCGAGCGCCTGGCTCAGGCGGGCGCGACGATCTGCCTGAACTATCGTCTGCAGCACGACCGCGCGAAGGAGACGCTGCAATCGCTGGAGGCGAGTGGAGCGCACGTCTTCCTCCACCAGGCGGACGTGAGTGATCGCGCGCAGGCCGCGGCGATGGTGCAGGCGGTGGTCGACCGGTGCGGCCGCCTCGACATTCTCGTGAACAACGCGGGCATCATCCGCGAGGGGCTCTTCGTGGAAATGCCCGACGAGGACTGGACGAGCGTGATGGGCACGAACCTCGACGGCGTGTATCACACGACACGCCTGGCCGCGCGCGAGATGATGAGCCGGGGCTGGGGCCGCATCATCAACGTCAGCTCGGTGATGGTGTCGCGCGGCGCGCGCGGGCAGGTCAACTACGCGGCGTCGAAGGGCGGGGTGAACGCGCTCACGCGCGCGCTGGCCACCGAGCTCGCCGCGCGCGGTATCACCGTGAACGCCATCGCGCCCGGGCTGATCGAGACGGACATGAGCCGGCCTTTCCTTGGGATGGCGGCCGGCAAGATTCGCGACCTGATCCCGATGCGCCGCGTCGGGCGACCGGACGAGGTGGCGGCGTTGGCCGTCTTCCTCGCATCTGAAGAGGCGAGCTACCTCACCGGACAGGTCATCGCGGTTGACGGCGGCATAGGCTGAGAGGAGCGGGGGACGGAATGCAGCCAGACACGACGAAGATCTGGACACGGGCGGAGATCAGGGTGAGCGTCGGGAAAATCCTCGTGGAGTCGCTCGGGGTGGACGAGGCGACGGTCACCGACACGGCGGCGCTCGTGCGCGATCTTGGTGCGGAGTCCATCGATTTCCTCGACATCAGCTTCAAGTGCCAGCAGTCGTTCGGCGTCGATCTTCCGGCGCGGCTCATCCAGGACCGGCTGATCGAATGGCGCGACCTGGGCGTGCTCGCCAAAGTGGTGGAGAGCCGCTACGGCCTCGCCGTCACGCCGGAGGAGCTGCGCACGATCGCGCCGGCGACCGTGTCCGCCGTCCTGCAGCACCTCGGCAACAAGCACGGCGTGGAGCGCAAGGCCGGTGACGAGCAGGCGCTCGCCGCCTCCCTGGCCGAGCGGCTGCTCGGCGAGCTCGATGGCATGGGCCTCGACTTCTCCGATCTGTCACCGACCGAGCTGTCTGGACACTTGGTAGAAAATCTGCACTCACCCGTTGCGGTCGAAGAGGTGATGAACCGCTTCACGGTCCGCGCGCTCGCCGACTACATCGCCGGCCAGCTCGCCGCCGGGTCGCGGCTCGCTGCCGGGGCCTGATGGCGGGGCCCCGCCGGCGGCGCGCGTAACGGCGGGGGCGGCATGAGATTCCTCTTCGTCGATCGGGTCATTGCGTTCGATCCCGGCCGGACCATCGAGATCCTCAAGAATGTGAGCACGAGCGAAGACATCTTCGACGATCACTTCCCGGGCTATCCCATCCTGCCTGGCGCGCTCGTGGTGGAGACGTTCGAGCAGGCGAGCCAGCTGCTCATCGGCATGAGCCACGAATTTGCCCGCGTGGGACGCCTCTGTGGGGTACGGCGTGCGGCGTTCCGGCACTTCGTGCGGCCGGGTGATCAGCTGCGCGTCCGCTGCGCCCGCACGGCGGGCGACGAGACGGCGTGGACGGTAAGTGCGTCCGGGGAAGTCGACGGGCGGCGTGTGGCGACCGCCATGCTCGACTTTGCGCTCGTCGCTGCCGCCGACGGCAACACCGGACATGCCGAGCGGCTGCGTGAGGCCATGCGTGTGCTGCGTGCATCACCGATCGAGATGGCCGGGCAGGGAGATTCGGCGTGAGTACGTCAAGCGCGCCGATCCCCTTTCCCGTGCACCGCCGTGAGGTGCTCGTCACGGGCGGCGGCCGCGGCATTGGGCGTGCGATTGCGCTGCGCTTCGCCGAGACGGGCGCCCGAGTGTTCGTGAACTTCTTCGTGAATCGTGAGGCGGCCGAGAAGACCGCGCGCGAGATCGAGCTGGCGGGGGGTGCCGCCCACCTCGTGCAGGCGGACATCAAGGAACCGGTGGAGATCCGAAAGATGTTCGCGGAGATCAAGCAGGTGGCGGGCCGGCTGGACGTGCTCGTCAACAACGCCGCGTCCGGCGTGCTGAGGAGTGCGCTCGACCTCTCCGCCAAGCACTGGGACTGGGTGATGGCGACCAACGCGCGGCCGTTTCTCCTGTGCGCGCAGGAAGCGGCGAAGCTCATGTCCGCCGGCGGTCGCATCATTGGCCTGTCGAGCATCGGGAGCGCGCGCGTGATTCCCGGCTACGCCGCCGTCGGTGTCTCCAAGGCCGCCGCGGAAGCCGTGACCCGTTATCTCGCCGTCGAGCTGGCGCCCCGGGGGATTACGGTGAACACGGTGTGCGCGGGAGCGGTGGAGACCGACATCTGGCGCGCGATCCCCGACGGTGAGCGACTTCTCGACGCGGCGCGCAGCCGCACCCCGGCCGGCGGGCTCGTCACCGCGGAGGCGGTCGCGGACGTCGTCCACTTCCTCGCTGGGCCGGCCGGTCAGCCCATCCAGGGACAGATCATCGTCGCCGACGGCGGCTACTCGCTGTTGGCGTAAGCCCGGCATGGCACGCCGCGTGGTCGTAACGGGCATGGACGTCGTGACGCCGATCGGCGTCGGCCTCGAGGAATTCTGGAAGGCCGCCCTTGCCGGGACGTCGGGCGTGCGGCGCATCGCGCACTTCGATCCTCACGGACTTCCCACGCAGATCGCGGCCGCACTGACCGACCGCGCTCTCCTGCGCGACCTCCGCGAGGAGAGCCGGCTCGACGAGTACGAGCCGCGCGGGGTCGTGATCGGCGTCCGTGCCGCGCGCGGAGCGGTGAGGGACGCCGCCGCGGCCGACGCGATGCGCGGGCGGCGAGCGGGCGTGTTCGTCGGCACGAGCGGAGAGCGCATCGACCTGCGGCAGATGGGCGCCATGGCCTACGCGAGCCGGGGTGCCGACGGACGCATCACGCCCGCGACCTTCGCGCGTGAGTTTGCGCGGCGCGTGGGAACGGATCGTCTCGAGCGAACGCTGCCGCAGTACCTGACGGCGCGCCTGGCGGGCATGTTCGGCGCGGAGGGGCCGTCGGGCACCGTCCAGACCGCGTGTACGTCGTCGGCGCAGGCGATCGGCGAGGCGCTGCGGACCATCCGTCGCGGCGCCATCGACGTGGCACTTGCGGGCGGGGCTGAATGCATCGTGTCGCCGATCGAGGTGCAGCTCTTCTGCCTGCTCGGCGTCATGTCGAAGCAGAACGACGCGCCGGAATCCGCGAGCCGGCCGTTCGACGCGCGTCGCGACGGCTTCGTGATGGGCGAAGGGGCCGGATTCCTCGTTCTCGAGGAGCGTGACCACGCGCTCGCGCGCGGCGCGCGCATCTTCGCCGAGCTGGCCGGCTACGGAACCGCGTGCGATGCCTATCGAATCACCGACGAAGCGCCGGACGGACGTGGCGCCATCCGCGCGATGCGGGCGGCGATCGCCGACGCGGGTCTCGACGTGACCGACGTGGATTACGTAAACGCGCACGGCACGTCGACCCCGATGAACGATCGGGTGGAGAGCGCCGCTATCAAGGGGGTCTTTGGAGAACATGCGGGCCGACTGCTGGTGAGCTCGACCAAGTCGATGATCGGCCACACGATCTCCGCGGCGGGCGCCATCGAGCTCGCCACGACCGTGCTGGCGCTTCGTGACCAGATCGCGCCGCCGACGATCAACTACCAAGTGCCGGACCCCGACTGCGACCTGAACTACGTGCCGAATGTGCCGGTGGCGCTGCGCGTACGCGCGGCGATCTCGAACTCGTTCGGCTTTGGCGGCCACAACGATTGCCTCCTGGTGCGCGAGCCATGAGGGAGGCGGAGACGGCGCGCCCGGAGATCTCTGTCGTCATCCCCGTCTTCAACGAGGCCGCGACGCTCGCTGATCTCCATCAGCGGCTGTCGCGGACCCTGAAGGACGTCGGCCGGGCGGCGGAGATCATCTTCGTGGACGACGGCAGCACGGACCGTTCCGCGGAGGTGCTCAAAGCCCTCCACGCCCAGGATAGCGCCGTGCGCGTGGTGCGCTTCAACCGCAACTACGGTCAGCACGCGGCCGTCTTCGCCGGGATGGAGCGGGCGCGCGGCGACGTCGTGATCACGCTGGATGCCGACCTCCAGAACCCGCCCGAGGAGATCCCGGCGCTCCTCCGTCGGCTCGACGACGGGTTCGACGTGGTGGGCGGCGCCCGCGTGCAGCGTCAGGACTCGTGGTTCCGCCGGATCGCCTCGCGGCTCGTGAATCGTGCGACCTCGGCGTTCGTCGGCGTTCGGATGACGGACTACGGCTGCATGCTCCGCGTGTACCGACGCTCGGTGGTCGAGCAGATCGTGGCGTGCCAGGAGATCTCGCGTTTTATCCCCGCGCTCGCCAACACCTTCGCGAGGGCCGTCGCGGAGGTTCCGGTCGAGCATGCTCGGCGGCGTGCGGGCCGCTCCAAGTACGGTCTCCTGCGGCTCCTGCGGCTCAACATGGATCTGATGACCGGGTTCTCGCTCCTCCCGATCCAGGCCGTGAGCCTCGCCGGCGTGGTCGTGGCGGCGTTCGGCCTCGGTTTTGCGCTGTTCCTCGGGGTGCGCCGCCTGCTGGTGGGGCCGGAGGTCGAGGGTGTCTTCACGCTCTTCGCCATCCTCTTCTTTTTCGTGGGACTGCAGATCCTGGCTCTCGGTCTCATCGGCGAGTACGTGGGGCGTATCTATCAGGAAGTGCGGCGGCGGCCGCGGTACGTGGTGAGCGAGGACCTCTCGTGAACGGGCGCTTCGTCGTGTTCGCGTACCACACCTTCGGCGCCCGCGCGCTCGCCGGCCTGCTCGCGCAGGGGGTGACGGTCGCGGCGGTCGTCACCCACGAGGACCGGCCCGCTGAGGGCGACTGGTTCGAGTCCGTCGCCGAGATCGCGCGCGCGCACGGCGTCGCCGTCCTGACGCCGAAGTCGCCGAACGATCCGGACGTCGTCGCTCGTCTGGCCGCGCTCGAAGCCGACATCTTCGTGTCGGTGTGGTACCGGCGGTTGCTCGGCGAGCCCGTGCTCGCATTGCCGCGCGTCGCGGCGCTCAACCTGCACGGCTCGCTGCTGCCCGCCTACCGCGGACGTGCCCCGCTCAACTGGGTGCTCGTGAACGGAGAGGTGCGCACCGGGGTCACGCTGCACCATATGACCCTCGAGGCCGACGCGGGCGACATCGTCGCGCAGGAGCCGATAGACATTCACCCGGACGATACCGCGCTCACGCTCTATGGGCGGATGGTGAAGGCCGGCGTGGATCTTCTCCTGCAGAGCTGCCCGGCGGTGCTCGCGGGAGCGGCGCCACGCCGTCCCCAGGACCACGCACAGGCGACCGTGGTGGGACGTCGAACGCCCGAGGATGGCCGCGTCCGCTGGACGTGGCCGGCCGCCCGCATCGCGAACATGATCCGCGCGGTCACGCATCCGTTCCCGGGCGCTTTCGTCGGCGACGGCGATCGGCGACTCCGCCTGTGGGAAGGCGTGCCGATCCGTTCCGACGCGACGAGCGCGACGCCCGGCACGATCGTCGACGTGCGAACGGGCGAAGGCGTCACGCTGGCGACGGGAGAAGGAACGCTGCGGCTCGTCCGTGTGCAAGGGGCAGGACGGCCGGAAGAGCCCGCGGACGCATGGATGCGCGCGCAACGACTCGCTCCTGGAGACTCGGTGTGAAGATACTGATCACGGGCGGGGCGGGCTTTGTCGGCTCGCATCTCGCCGAGGCATTCCTCGACCGGGGCGACGAGGTGACGGTGCTCGACCTCGCGTCCG